>JAWCMB010000072.1:0-8620 GCA_038850115.1 Thermoproteota archaeon | reverse complement strand
ACATAGTTTATACCTGGCTCAACATCAGGCGAGATCCCGCCAAACCTCAAGGCCCCCTTATACACCGGTCTACCAGTACTACTATACCCGTCCAGAACCATCACCCTCTCCAAAGCCTTCATATACCCTTCACCGTCAAGAATCTTAAGGTAAATTATCTTAGCCGAAATCCCGGGCAACGTATCCGGAGAATAATTAATCATCAACATGCTTCCGTCAGAAAGAACAACATTGCCCTCCTCAACCCGTAACGTGAAATTTTCCCCAGTTTGAGAAGGCTCTATGGAAAAGTCGCTCCCCGCCGCTACTAGGCTGATTGAAAACAGTATTAGCCCACTAACCAACAATAGGAGTGTCCTTCTCCAGACCAATCCTCCTTTTTTCACCCCCTACTCTCCAAGATGGGAAAATAGTATTTAACAGAATCTTTCGGAATCAATTCTGAAACATTCTGAAATATTTTCCCATGAAAAACCCACAGAATCGGTAAACCTAGCCCCCATCCAGCAGGTTAAAAAAGGTAAAAAAGCCCAAAAAAAGGATACTGACAAAAGTTCTCTGTTTCATATGAGAATACGGGTAGAACATAATGAGGATATTCAGGTTCTGTAGCTTCGTATACACGTAAATTAGATTTATATAGTGGAGGGTTTGTGCTGCGAAGAGTAGTGCATGCTTACGCCTTTAATCATGGAGAGGAGAAAAAGAACATATTTGAAAGAAAACAGAATAAGCTTTTTTTCAAGATAATCTATAATGGAGTGTCATAATGTTGTTAAAAGTTAGAAGAATAGGTGAAGCCTCTTTTAGAAAGATTGATGGCATGTATGCTCCGTCTTTATCTCGGCCAGTTATCGTTAAGCTGAAGATGATTTTAATAATTGACCTACTAATTGTCGCTTTTGCAGCAGGAGCCTATTACTATATCCAAACGCAATACGAGTCAAACGTTGAACCTAGCGATTTCCAAGTATACAACCTGAAGATTGATCCAGACGAGGCTTGGCCCAATCAAATCATAAAAATCTCGGTTGAAGTCTCTAATCTTAGAAGTACAGCAGTAACCTATACGTTGAACCTTACGGTTAAAAACGAAATCTGGGAGAATAAAACATTACGGCTTGAGGGAGGGGAAAGCACTACTGTAGAATTTACTGTGAGTGAAGCGGACGAGGGAAGCTACCCTATTAAAATAGGCGGTTTATCTGGCGAATTCAAAATCGTTGCTGTAGGTACTCATACCCTCATCGTTAAATCGCATCCTAATATTACTGGCTTGTTCTTCATGTTAAATAACGAGAATCACTCGATTCCGTTCTCAGCAGTATTACATGAAGGAACATATGTGATTTCGGTACCAGAGGAATATGAAACCGGATTTAGTGAAGGCACTCACTCCGCTAGGGTGAGGTTTATGAACTGGGAGGATAATTCTAAAGAATTGACGCGGACAATAAACTTGGTTAGTAAGATGGAGCTTACTGTAACCTACAGTCAGATACAATCCTGTCCTTGGCTATATGTTTGGAACGGTACTAGGTACGTTTTTATTGCAGAGGTGTCTGGTTCAGGATACCTAGGGTATTTTGATCGTTCACGGGAGCCGCCGGCATTCAATAAGCCGTATCCGTGGGATTATGTTGAGCTAGGTAGAATTCAACTAGGACTGAGGAATGGTTCTTATGATATGGTTATGACTCAAGTAACCGACGAGATTATTTATCTGGATTCAACCTGGTTGACGGTGGTTGATCATGCGCCCGATGTAGACGTGTATTCGTCTAAGGGCACTGAATTCACTGATCCAAGCATTGCTAGTAAAATTTTTACTGTTAGCAAAAACCTTTCAACTCCAGTTTCATGCGTTAATGATTTAGGCGAAGATTGCTTGCCTCAAATATCCAAGCTTGATGAGGTTTACGCTAACATACATGAATTTGGAAAATGGCAGTATCTCGAATTGAATCTTGGTAATTTATCTGGTGCAAAAGAAATAAGGCTGGTCATCAATGGATATACTTCGTGGTTCCTGGGATGGGAGAAGAAATGGGTGGAGCTACTCAAGAATCCAGATTTTCTAGCATCCCAACCATCAGTGTACCCGTATCTGCAGGTTAAGGATGAAAATGGTAGTTGGGTAAGTGTTCCAAAAAGCAGAGATATTCCCGAATTCTCCTCCACGCCTAGGACTTTTATAGTTGAGCTGACAGGGCTTTTCTCCACCAGTAACTACTCGATTAGAATTAACACCTTTATATTGATGCATATTGACTTTATTGGGGTGGACACCAGCCTGCAACAAAACGTGACAGTTTACAGGCTTGACCCGGTTTCCGCCGGTCTGTATCAAAGACTCTATACTTTTTCAACTTCTAGAGGGAACTTCACAAGGTATGGTGATGTAGCCCCTCTATTGTACTCTGCAGATGATAAGTTTGTGGTAATGAGGCAGGGGGATGAGATTCATCTCATAATCCCTAACACTATTGCACCTCCTCAGGAAAACATGGAGAGAGACTTCTTTCTAGTCACCTGCGCATGGTACAAGAAGAATGGTAATCCAGCGTACAACTTTACAGTAGAGCCGCTGCCTTTCTACAATATGAGTGCTTTCCCATATCCTGCTGAAGAAGCTTATCCATATGATGCGGAACGTCTAGAATATCTTGCGGAGTATAATACGAGGGAATTTAAATGATAATATTGTTGCAACAGATTGGAAACTCTTATCTCGCATCATTCACACTTGGCCTGTTTTATGGGTTAACGTTCTGCACTTCAGCATGCCTTCCCTACATCACAAGTTATATCGCTGGTATTGGAGCAGGATTCCGTAAGGGTTTAACTGTTGCTTCAATCTATAATTTAGGTCGTGTAATAGCATATGCCCTGCTAGGTGTACTAACCGGCTTATTCAGAATGTTTGTGAGCGACACGTTCTTTCTCGCCTACCAGAAATATGCTTCAATCGCCTTCGGTGTTGTCATCATACTTGTAGGTTTAGAGATTCTTGTAAGAAAGAAATCGTGCTCCCAAACCTGCAGCCAAGCAGAACATGGGAGTTTTAGAATAAAAGGGAAATTTACGCAAAGATTCGACATCCGTGCTCTTTCAATGGGTTTCACAAGAGGATTAATACTATGCCCTCCTCTCGCAGCGCTTCTTCTATACTCTGTAACACTCCCTGCTTCAAGCGACAGTGTTATTTTAGCAACCTTATTCGGTTTGGGAACAGCGTTATCCCCCTTATTACTGCTGGGCGGAGTCACAGGCTGGCTTCTTAACAAGGCACCACTTTTCAGTGGATGGATATCGAAGATCGGTGCAGGGATCTTAATTCTGCTCGGATTTGGCATGCTGCTGAACGCCTTAATTACTTGGTGGTGAAAAAGAGGAGAACCGGCTTGATTGAAATTATAACTGAAATCCTTCAGGCAACAATCGCAATAGGAATAATAATCGCAGGAATATTGGCAATAATCATAGGCGTAAAGGATAAAACTAAAAACATAAGCTACTTGAGGGTTTTTATTCAGATAGTCTCAGTTCCAGTGATTTTTCTCGGCTTAATCATGGGTCCCTTCGGATTGCCAGAGTCTCAACCCATCGGTAACGCGCCGCGTGACCTATTGATTGGCACAAATATCTTCGGAGCACCGTTTACAGACGGGCTGTCTGTACCCACCATGGCATGCTACTATCCGTCAGGTAGAACCGTAACCTGTGCCATCTGGCAGATTCAAAGCTACCTGTTCCCATTCTGGGCTACAGGAGCTGGCTGGGGGGTAAACTACGCTACCACTGGTCTTGAAAGACTAGTCATCGTCTTCAGCCTAGTCATCATCATGTCTATTGTTTTAGGCCGATTCTTCTGTGGATGGGTCTGTCCCTTTGGACTTTATATGGATGCGATCACGTATCTACGAAAACACTGGAAATTAAGGTACCGGAAACTTTCCGAAAAGTTTAACGACGGGCTGCGGCAACTCAGGTATATAATAATACTCCTCATTATACTCTTGAGCTTTGTTTTAGGTGCAGAGGCCATTACTGGTATAGAGATTGTTTCAGGAACACGCCCAGGGGAATACGTCTACAAATATTTCACCGCCCCGTTCTGCGCAGTCTGTCCTATGCGGCCTCTTTGCGTTCTAATAGAAGGACTATTAGGATTCATGGATATGCGGAACATTTTTTCTCAGACAACAGGATTATTCTATGAAGCTGGATTTTATGTTACTTCACTTAACATGACTGTTTTGATTTTGGTTACAGTGGGGGCGTTTGCATTTAGGCGTTTCTGGTGTCGCCTTTGTCCTTTAGGTGGGTTAATCGCTGTCTTCAACAGATTTGCTCCTTTTAAATGGGTTTCTGTTCTTCGTCTGAGCAAGGTGGAGGAAAAATGCACTAAGTGTGGAATATGTAAGAGAGTCTGCCCGACACAGGTCACCGAAGTGTATGAAGAAAAAGGCGGTGATGTAACTGCCTCCGGATGCATCCTTTGTTTACGCTGTGTCGAGATGTGTCCCTATGAAGGTTGCCTGAAAGTGGAGGTTGCTGGAAAACCCGTTTTCAAATCCAGAAACTGGTTAAACTCATTGGAAAAGGGGAGGAATAAGGATGTCAAGTAAAATTGAGACTGGAATGAAGTATATTCCCGTATTATCTCCGAAAGAAGTTGAGGACATGAGAAACTCGATTAAAGCCGCTTCCATAAGAATAGCGGCTGAAAACATTGAGAGGATGAAGAGGACCACAGCAAACCGATCGGAAACCATGAAGTATTTTGACGAGATTTCAAACTTCTTTGGGCAACGTGAAAAGGAGATTCGCGCCGCAAAGGAAGAAGGAAAGAAGGTCATTGGCTACATGTGCATGTTTGCACCCATTGAACTAATTCTGGCTGCAGACGCTATCCCAGTTCGAGTTTATTCAGGCTGGTATGACGCAGCAAAGCTTGGAGACAGAATCGTACCAGTAGAGGTTTGCCCAATTATACGATCCACGATTGGCGCAAAAATGATAGGCTTGTCTCCATATCTTGAATTAAGTGATGCTGTGATAAATCCCCTTACATGTGATGGAATGACGAAACTGGGTGAAATCTTATCTGATTATAAGCCGATTTGGACGATGTGCATACCGCGTGTCAAAGACTCTCCACAATCGATGGCGTTCTGGAGCGAAGAATTCAAGGTGTTAAAG
This sequence comes from Thermoproteota archaeon, assembly GCA_038850115.1. Classification (GTDB taxonomy): domain Archaea; phylum Thermoproteota; class EX4484-205; order EX4484-205; family JAAOZP01; genus JAAOZP01. The sequence continues at coordinate 3,415 of JAWCMB010000072.1, read as the reverse complement.
GGGAAAATCGAGGATCTGACAGGAAACAAGATAACTAGGGAAAAACTGAGGTCTGCCATAGAGCTTCTGCAAAGAGCGTCAAAAGCCTTTCGTAGAATGCAAGACATCAGAAAAGGTTCTCCTGTCATAATGGGAAGAGACGCCATGCTAGTAAACCAAACCAGTGCATGGGATGACATAAAAAGATGGACTCAAAAAACCGAGGAGTTATGTAATGAGCTTGAAGAAAGAGTTGGCCAAAAGAACTGGGCATGTCCTCCCGATACCCCCAGAGTGATGATTACTGGTACTCCAATGATATGGCCTGACGGCTGGAAGATTCCAAACTTAATTGAAGAGTCTAAACCTCAGGGAGTCATTGTTGCCGATGAGCTTTGCTCAAGTGACCGGCTTCTCTATGACCCTGTTGGCGTTGACGAATGGACAATGGACGATATGTTTAACGCCGTGGCTGAAAGATACACGTTAACTTCAATATGCCCCTGTTTCACATCAAAAGACGGGAACGAGGATAGAATTAACTGGCTACTGGACAGAATTAAGGAGTCCAAGGTTAATGGCGTAATCTACCATGTGGTTCGAGGCTGCATGCTTTATGCCATGGAGTACGCTAGAATCAAGCGGATCCTGGATCGCAAGAATACGCCAATATACTACTTGGATACGGAGTATACTAGGGAAGATGTCGGGCAATTGAAGACAAGGGTTGAGGCTTTTCTAGAGATGTTGCAGGCAAGAATTGAAACATGAAGGGTGAAGCCGTATGATAACCGCCGGAATAGACATGGGCATCCAGAGCGTTAAAATAGTTATCTTAAAGGACGGTAAAACCTTGTCTCGGGGACAGGCTTTCTCCGGATTTGAGCCAGCTAAGGCGGCTGAGCAGGCCTTCGAGGAGGCGTTGGAGAAAGCAGGGTTATCGCGCAGTGATGTTGAGCACATAACAGTCACCGGTGCTGGGGCAGACATGGCTCCTTATTCTGATAGCAAGATAAACATGGTGAAAGCTGCTGCAAGGGCAGGAGCCTACTATTTTCCCTCAGCGGGGACAGTGATCGATATAGGTGCAGAGGAGGCACGGGCAGTAAGGTATGATGAGAAAGGAACAATGTTAGGCTTCGTCTTAAACGAGAGGTGTGCTGCAGGCGCTGGCACCTTCATTGAAACAATGGCAAGAGCACTTGAAGTAAAGTTGGAGGAAATGGGCCCCTTATCACTTAAGGCGGAGAAAGCAAGCCCCATAAACGCTACATGCGTCATCTTCGGAGAGTCTGACGTAATAACAATGATTCACCGCCAAGAGTCAAAGCCTGAAATTGCCAGAGCAATATTTGACGCCTTAGCCGACAGAATCTCATCAATGCTTTACAGGCTAGGAATAAGCTCAAGCGTAGTGCTAATTGGAGGAGTTGCTAAAGACATTGGCTTCGTCGCTTCACTAGAAAGAAAGCTGGGGGTAGATTTGCTAATACCGGAGCATCCGGAGTTCGCCGGTGCATTGGGAGCAGCCCTCGACGCCGCTAAACGAGTCGGAGGAGGAAAAGAATGAAAACGGACGGGGAAGAAGAAAAAACAGAATACTGGAGATGGCGCGAATATAGGGCAACCCTACCTGGAGAAGACTTGAAAGACGCGAAACTCATCACCGCCGGGATCGACGTTGGCTCAGTGAGTTCTAAAGCAGTCGTCATGGTGGATGGTAAAATCTACTCTTATGCTGTCATGCGAACAGGGTCAAACAGTCCTGACAGCGCTAAAAAAGTAATGGATTGGGCGATTGAGGGAACTGGGCTAAAGCTAAATGATCTACAATACATTGTTGGAACAGGCTACGGAAGAGTAAATATTCCAATGGCCAAGAAGGCAGTCACCGAAATCGCGTGCCATGCGAAAGGCGCGAACTACATATGGGGCCCTACAGTAAGAACAATACTGGATGTAGGCGGCCAAGATATCAAAGCAATCCGTTGCGACGAAAAAGGCCAAGTAACATCGTTTCTAATGAACGACAAGTGCGCAGCCGGCACAGGGCGAGGCATAGAAGTATTCGCCGACCTGTTGAAAATACCTGTTGAGGAAATAGGTGAAGTTTCACTGAAGATTGACGGGGAACCTGACCCTGTTAGCTGCACATGCGTAGTCTTTGCAAAAACCGAGGCCATGGGATTACTGCGTAAAGGATGGCCCAAGGAAAAGGTTCTCGCCGCATATCTACGGGCAATGGCCATCAGAATGTGCAGGCTACTGGATAAAGTGGGCTGTGAAAAAGATTTTGTCATAACAGGCGGCCAATCGAAAAACATTGGTATAGTGGCGAGAATAGAAAACATAATAGGCATCAAGCCTCTCCCAGCACCCAACTGGAAGGAAAACGGGCTTGACCCAATGATCGCCGGAGCCATCGGAGCCGCCCTCTTCGCCAAAGCCTTATACGAAAAATCACAGGCAACCTGACAAGGCAGATCTGATAAACATGATAACTCACTACGGATACAGCGACGCCTCAGGAGAATACTACATCATTATCGACACCGGAAAATGCAACGGATGCGGCAAATGCGTCGAACAGTGTCCCCAAAAAGCCCTAGAACTAACAACAATAATGGTCAACCTCGAGGACAAGCCTGTAGCAGCAGTACTAGAAGAACACCGGAAAAGAATCAAGTACACCTGTTCCCCATGCAAGCCAGAGCTCAAAAGAACACCATGCATAACAGCATGCGAGCAGAAAGCAATCACATGCATCTGGAACCCTGAAACGTGAACAATAGGAAAACATCTCAGTAAGCCGAGTAGAAAAAGAATAATACGGGGTTTTCCACTACGTGGGCAAGCATTCCATCGTGGAGCTTAACAGTTCCAAAGCCGGGTAATCGAAACCATTCCATACTTATTCAAAACTAAGTTCGACCTCTGCCTTATCTTTAAAGGGTTCGATTCTAACCGTTTCAGTCTGGGCATCATAGACTCCGCCTTTAACCCCGGTTGCCTTCTTACCATGTGGGTGAGGTAAACGTAATTCAACAATTCTTGGTTGCCACTCCGAGGAACATTCTACCCTCGCTTCAATTTTACCCTGGTCAAGCTTCGAATCAGCCCTCAGCGATATAGGTCCAAAGTAGCTGGCAACCCTGTTTAGCTCTATGCTTTTACCATTCTCCATCCATTTTCTAGGAATTCCTGGAAGCAGCTTAAGAGTTTGACCTTGCTCCATCCACAGCATCCATCGCGTCTGCATTAGGAACCAGCCTTCCTCATGAGTCTTGTGAGAACTCCCTACACCCGGGTAATGCTCCCAGAAAGTGAAGGTTTCTCGGTCAGCCAAGCTAACAAAACTATTGTAGTAGGTTTTGAGGAACGCTTTTACCTCGCCGCGCCTAAGGTGAACCCATGGGTGTGGACTGTAATATGGCTG
>JAWCMB010000071.1:6647-8735 GCA_038850115.1 Thermoproteota archaeon | reverse complement strand
CCCTTGGGAAACAGCCTCAGGATAGCCTGTTGCCTCAATATAGACGTCGCAGCCGTATCCCCCGGTTAACGCTTTAACCGTTTTAACAGCATCCTCCTTAGCCACGTTGATAACCATGTCTGCACCAAGCCTCTCAGCGAGGCTGAGCCTCCTCTCCCTAGCGTCAAGCGCTATAAGCTTCCCCGGCGACTTCATCTTCGCTACTTGAAGCATGCACAATCCAAGCGGGCCCATTCCAGCTATGACTACAACATCCCCAAGCTCAACCCTGGCTCTTTGAACAGCGTGTATCGCGCAGCTCAAAGGCTCTATCATGACCGCGTGCTCATCAGGAATCTCGCTCGGAACCCTGTGCACTATCGACCCGTACGGGTACTTCATGTACTCCGCGAAGCCGCCGTCGTCGTAGCCCCCCTGGAAGCCGAAGACATAGTTCCTCTCACACATCCAGTATTTCCCGCTTCTGCAGAAACGGCAGCTGCGGCACGGGAATATTTGCTCAGCTATAGCTTTCTCCCCAACCCTGATCCCAAGCTCCTCCGCCCCAAGGCCCAGCTCCACAACCGTCCCTATGAACTCGTGCCCAGGTATAACCGGAGGCTTAACATACGGGTTCTCCCCTCCCCAGAGAGACTGGGCACCATGGTAACACTTTATGTCGCTCGCGCAGACTCCGCACGCCCCCACTTTCACAAGAATGTCTCCTGGCCCAACCCTGGGCGTGTCAACATACTCCAGCCTGTAGTCGGCGGGGCCGTGGCACACGACCGCCTGCATCCTCTTCGGAACCATGAGTATGGCTCGCCGGCGAACAAATATATTTTTTGCTTCAAGCCGGCTGAGAAATTTTTTTGGGAGATTAGATGTTCTCCAGTATATCGGCGAAATCCTGGCTGCTCAGCCTCCACCCCATGGCCCCAACGTTCTCCTCCACGTGCTCCACCCTCGAGGCCTTGGGGATGGGCACCACGGGCTCGATGCAGATCAGCCAGTTTAAAGCAACCTGGATGGGCGTCTTACCGTATTTCTCCCCAATCCTCCTAAGCAGCCGGTTCCCGGATAGGGCGCCCTTCTCTATGGGGGTATACGCCATGTACATCATTCCCTCCTTCTGAGCGTAGGGTATCACGTCAGCGTAGTCCCTCCTGTAGGTTGGGCTGAACCTGTTTTGAATGGCCGCAATATCCGTGTTTTTCAAGCATGCCCTAGCCTCCTCAACACTCTTAACGTTGAAATTGCTTAGCCCTATATGTCTCACCAGCCCAGTTTTAACAAGCTCCTCCATAGCCCTCATCGTCTCGCAGATCGGGAAGCTTGAAGGCCAGTGGAGAAGGTAGAGGTCTATGAATGTTCCAAGCCTCTCCGAGCTCCTCTTAGCAGCCTTCAAAACACCCTCGTGGCTCGCGTTAGTCGGCCAAACCTTAGTCACTATGAACAGCTCATCCCTGTCGAAGCCTTTTATCGCTCTTCCGACAAGCTCCTCCGACCGGCCGTTAGCGTACGCTTCAGCCGTATCTATCATTTTCGCACCCAATTCGATCCCCCTTTTAAGCGCGGCGACAGAGGAATCGTCTAGAAGCCTGTCTTCACCCATCCTCCACGTCCCTAGGCCGAGGCTGGAGACGCTTCGCCCCAGTTTCCTGAAGAACTTTGTGTCCATGATGCTGGGGGGCTGAAGGCTGCTGATAAACGTTTTACTGGAGCAGAACCCTTAGGCTGCCACGGGTTCGGGATAAGCATAAATTGGGCCGCCGGGGTTGAACATCAGGTGGTGGAAATGTATCAGCCTAAGAGTTTCGAACACCTGCTTGGCCTTAAAGGCTTCAGCGACCAGCTTCTCAAAAACCATTTCACGCTCTACCAGGGCTACGTTAACAATACGAACAGGATTGCCGAGGCGCTGGCTGGCCTTCTGAAACAGGGTAAAACAGGCACTCCGGAGTATGCTGAGCTGAAGCGAAGGTTCGGATGGGAGTTTAATGGTATGAGGCTTCACGAACACTACTTCGGAAACATGACTAGGGAGAGCGCAGGGTTGAGCAGCAGCTCCGAAATCTACAGGAAGATTGTTGAAGATTTCGGCTCTTA
>JAWCMB010000071.1:0-6637 GCA_038850115.1 Thermoproteota archaeon | reverse complement strand
GACTGGGAGAAAGATTTCAAGGCTGCGGGCATGATGCGTGGAATAGGATGGGTAGTACTGTACTATGATACTGCTGTGGGGAAACTGTGGAACACCTGGGTTAACGAGCACGATGTGGGGCATCTCTCCGGGGCAGCACCTGTTCTAATAATGGATGTTTTCGAGCATGCTTACATGATTGACTACGGTTTGAAGCGTGCAGACTATGTTGAAGCGTTTTTCAACGCTATCGATTGGGAAAAAGTTTCCGACAGGCTTATAAGGATGCGTGAAACAGAACCCTTTTAGAGCCTACGTCCGACGGAGAGGCAGCGTTACAGTTGCGCATCAAAAACCCAAGGTGTCAAGGCTATTTACCTGCAAAAAACTTATATCGTCGTTATGAAAATCCCTTACCGATGAAAAAATGAAAAAGAGCATGAGGATGGCTGCGTTTCCAGCACTCCTATGCGTAATCCTTCTGCAAACATGCTTGCAAAGCCTTATAGTGCCTGCATACGGGCAACAGATCAGCGAGATCAGGGTTGAGAAGACTTGGCAGGTTGAGGTTAAGGCAGTCGACGCGCAGGGAAACGAGGTTTTCGGCTTAAACATTCAGAACAACGGTGGAATAAGCGAGCTGAGGATTTCCGGGACAGTGGTGCTCACGGAGGGTGGGAACTTCGTTTGGAACGACGACTGGGGGCAGACTTGGGGAAGCGACGCTACCGCCGACCCGGTTGTGGAGACCCACGACAACTATGTGAAAATAACCTGCCGTGGCAAGTATAGGGTCCACATGCTCGCGATGGTGACAGAGTTTACGATAACCAAAAGCGGCCTGATAGTCATATCTTCAACGATGGAGGCTGAGCAGAACGAGCCCTCCATAGTGACCACCGCTTGGCTGATTAACGTTAAGACGGAGGTGTTCGGTGGAACGAAGGCCTACGTGAAGGTCGGGGACACGGTTAACGAGGCAAGCCTTCCAGTCGAGTTTACAGGCACGATCTCGCTCTTCAGCGGGGGCACGCCTGCCTGGGTGGACTTCAGCTTCAGCGGCGGCGGGGTAACAATGATAAACCTCGACCCGACTGCCTACCTGCCCGTCACGGTGCAGGATGAGAGACAGTGGGGTACAGGGTTCACGGCGAGGCTTCAGCACGGCGACTGGGGAACTGGGGCTATGAGCCAGGGCGCTAAGAGGACCACTAAGGTGGCGCTTCTGATCCACGGTCCGGGAGGATACCAGTCTTCTTTAAGCACGATAAACTTCTTCTCCGACGTGGGGTCAACTAAGTCAGCGTGTGAGAGCGGCGTTAACACTTTCAAGGATTCCAGGGCCAAGGACCTTGCTTCACAAGCCTTAGTCAAGGCTAACTCAGCCTATGATAAGCTTATAACTGGCGATACTAGCGGGGCTCAAGCAGACCTGACTGAAGCCAGCAACCTGTTGAAGCAGGCGCAGGACGCTGAGCAGCAGGCAATCGTGATGAGGGACGTGATGATGTTCCTGGTTCCGATCATAGTGGTCATAATAATCTACGTCGTAGTGGTTATGGTCAGGAAGAAGGCTAAAGGATAGACGCTGGAAACCGTTTCTTTTTTTCTCTTATAACAACAATACTGCTGACTCAGACTGTTCTCGAAACAAGGCGTTGAAAAAATGTAAAAACGGGTTTAGAATCCGGTAAAATCCTGAAGGAAGCTACCTTCTATGCTTCTGGAAGCACTCCCTACAATAGACAGGCCTGCCCTCAGTGGGTTTGAACGGAACCTCCGCCTCCTTCCCACAGTCAGAGCAAGTGATCTTATACATTTTCCTCGGCCTGTCACCGTATCTTGAACTCAACTTATTCACCTCCTATATACTTCGGATGCCTGTTTCCCGTGGAGAAAACAAGCAGCCCACCTATGCGTTTCCACGCCTCCTTTTAAACATAGCTCTTAAACGGGATCTGCTCGAAAACAGGCGGAAACGCTCTGAAAACATTGTTTTGAGCTTTAAAAAGGAAGCTTTAAATATGTTTAGACTCGTTCAACGCAGACCCTTAAAAACTTATAAGTCTAAAAACGATGAGAATAAAACGAGTTGGAAAATGGTTTCCTGGGGGAGAGCGTTTAAAGCAGCACTGGTTCTCCTCGCTTTCATGATAGTCTGGGGGATACTTGGAATGGTGATAATGTTCTCCGGCGTCTTCACAGGGGTGTTTGGGCAAATGTTCAGCATCACCGATGAGCCCCCCTACTTCACCGTAAACTGGGCAGCCATTGGAGCCGGGGTCATAATGATGATAATCGGCATTCTAATACTCGTAGTTGGAACCTGGGCCTCCATCTTCAAGATTTTCACAGAGCTCATAGTTGAGGAGGTTAGGAAAATCCTTCCCGCGGCCGCCCCAGTTTCCCCGGCAGCAACCTCAACCCCAACATGCGCAAAGTGCGGCACACCGTTAACTTACGTGCAGCAGTATCAGAGATGGTACTGCCCAAACTGCAAGGAGTACCAGTAGGCTTTAAAGTCCTTTTTTCAGGCTTATCGCGAACCGCTTAGCTTCCTCAAGCTCCCTTTCCCCCGGTTTACCCTTGTTGATTCCGCCGAACGGCCTAACCCACAGCGGGTAGGTGTCCCAGCCCCTGCAGTTAAACCCGCCTACGATGATGAAGCCTTTAGCAAGAAGCATGTTTCTCAAAGGCTTGTCGAAATCGTGTATAAGCATTATCTTCCTTAATCCGCTTGTGGAGAAGATGAACACCCTCTTACCATTTTGGATTGGAAGCCTTTCGACAAGGCTGAAAAGGCTCTCGTGATGCCTCCCAAAGTATATGCCGGAGCCGAATCCGATTAAATCATACTTCGAAATAGTCTCAGCATCCGCTTCAGCCGGCCTAGCTAGGTCTGCACCCAATACGCTTGCAATAGTCTTTGCAACCTTCTCAGTGTTGCCGTGATGGATGGAGACATACACGATGAGGGTTTTCATTGCAAGCTTTTTCGAAACTCGATGCTTAAACTGTTAAGGTATGAACTGCTCCAGGAACTTCTTAGCCACCAGCAGGCCCTCCCTATACTCGAAGAAAGGGTCTTCATGCTCAATGCTTAAAGCATAGTCATACTTGTGTTTTTTAAGAATCGTTATGAAGTCAGCCCAGTCTAACTCGCCGAAGCCGGGGAGCCTGTGTGGACACCATCCCTCGCTCCGGATCCCGTTTTCAGCAACCCTGTCCCAAAGTATTTGAGCATCCTTAACATGAGTATGGTATATTCTATCTCCGAACTCGTCAGCAGCCCTGACTGCGTCTATCATCTGGCAGATCAGGTGGCTAGGGTCAAACTCTAGGCCCAGGTTCCTCGACGGTACTGTTTCAAATATCCTCCTCCAGATATCCGGCCTGTAGGCGATATTCCCCGGACAGTTTTCAATCGCTATCCTGATCCCCCTGTCCTCAGCAAGGTTGATTATTTCAGGCCAGGTTCTCCCAATCTCCCTAATATTGTCCTCGACGCTCCCAGGGTGGAGGCCTATCCAGCCCGTTACAACAGGAACCTCTATCCTGTAGGCTGCTTCAATAAGATCCTTGAAGAATTCTTTGGCAGCCCTCCCCCTCTCCTCCACAGGGTCAATCGGGTTTCCGTAGAAGCCTATTGCGGAGACTATTGTTTTCGAAGAGCCGAGAACATCCTTAACCACCCTAGGGTTTAAAACAACCTCCTTCACGTTGAAGAAGCTGCTTCCAGGACCCGTGCCTATGGAGACGGATTTGAAGCCGTTCGCCTCAGCCCATTCAAGCGTCCTCCTAAGATCACCCAACTGTCCGCCGGTTAAGAACCCTACGAACATTTCTCCTCGGGGAAAGCGGCTTAACCGTGGCTTATAAGCCTTGTCTCAGAATACTGGTTTAAGCCAGAATCGCAGGCTTTTCACCGGGCCACGCAGGACAGCCTGGTTCCCTTGCGACGAAACATCTTCTTCAACAGCTTCAAGCGTCGCCGGCCTTACCATTGGCCTCGCACGCGTCAATGCTGCACAAACTTTTTGTTAACGGGCTGGGATGGTTCCTCATGGTTAAGACGAAGCAGGAGCTTAGGGAGGAAACCTGGAGGAGGATGGAGGAGCTTCGCGTAGCCCGTTTCCCAGGTGCCTATGGGAGGATTCCTAACTTCATAGGCGCCGAAAAAGCTGCTTCAGCACTCGCCCAGCTTGAAGAATGGAGGAGAGCCTGTGTGATTAAGGTTAACCCGGATTCTCCGCAGACGCCTATCAGGAGACTGGCGCTTCTCAGCAACATTACCGTGATAATGCCTACTCCAAGGCTTAGGGAGGGTTTCCTCATCCTTGACCCTGGAAGAATAGATAGGAAGAATCATGGTTTCGCCTCTACGATCAAGGGTGCCTTCGCCCTCGGCAGAAAGATCGACCCAGCTGACCTGCCGAAGGTGGATCTTGTTGCTGTTGGAAGCGTCGCAGTCAACGAGCAGGGGGAGAGGATAGGAAAGGGCGGCGGATACTCCGAGATAGAGTGGGCTGTCGCAAGAGAATTCGGGAAGGTTGAGGAGAACACTCCCATAGTGACTACTGTTCACGATGTTCAGCTGGTTAAGGAGGCTTTCGAAACAGCCCCGTACGATCTACCATTGGACTGCGTCGTGACCCCAACCGTAACCCTAAGGGTTAGAAGAACCAGGGAGAAGCCTAGAGGCGTATACTGGAGCCTCATTCAACCTGAGAAGATTAGAGAGATACCTCTCCTTCAAGAAATGCTTGAACGTGGAAAACTTAATAAATAATTTGACGCTAGAAACCGTATGCCGTATGGTTATTTTGACGACGAGGCGCGTGAATACGTTATAACTCGCCCGGACACGCCGACGCCCTGGATAAACTATCTCGGCCAAGAGGAGTATTTCGCAATGATATCTAACACTGCTGGGGGCTACAGTTTCTACAGGGATGCTCGCTACAGGCGTATCACCCGCTACCGGTACAACTCTGTCCCGCTCGACCAGCCTGGAAGATACGTTTACCTTAGGGATGCTGAAACAGGCGAATACTGGTCTCCAACATGGCAGCCTGTTAAACACCCGCTGGACTCCTACGAGTGCCGCCACGGGCTAGGGTATACTCGCATAGCCTCATCCCGCCGCGGTGTTGAAACAAAAACCACGTTTTTCGTACCCCTCGGGCAGGCGATGGAGGTTTGGCGCGTCGAAATCAGGAACACTAGCAGTAAGCCGGTTGAGCTCCAACTATTCTCATACGTGGAGTTCTGCCTTTGGGACGCGCTGGACGATATGACGAACTTCCAGCGGAACTTCAGCATCGGGGAGGTTGAGGTTGAGGACAGCGTTATCTACCATAAGACCGGCTACCGGGAGCGCCGGAACCATTTCGCTTTCTTCGCATGCTCAGAACCCTTAGCGGGCTTCGACACTTCCCGCGAAGCGTTTCTAGGACCCCACCGTGGTCTTGAAAACCCTGTTGCGGTTGAGGAGGGGGAATCCAGAAACTCCGTCGCCCACGGCTGGGCAGTAGTAGGCTCCCACCATGTCAGGCTGAAACTGGCACCAGGCGAGTCGCGTGAAGTAGTGTTCCTACTGGGGTATGCTGAGAACAAGCAGGAGGAGAAGTTTTCAGCACCAGGCGTCATCAATAAGGATCCTGTTAGAAGGATCGTTGAAAAGTATCTTAAGCCAGCTGAGCTCGACAAGGCTTTCCGGCAGCTGAGGAACTATTGGGATGGGCTGCTCTCAAAATACGTTGTTGAAACAGTCGACAGGGATGTGAACCGGATGGTTAATGTTTGGAACCCCTACCAGTGTATGGCGACCTTCAACCTTTCGCGAAGCGCCTCCCTCTACGAGTCCGGTATTGGAAGAGGGATGGGCTTCCGTGATTCAAACCAGGACCTTCTGGGCTTTGTCCACATGGTTCCGGAGCGTGCGCGTGAACGCATACTCGACCTGGCTGCAACCCAGCTGCTCGACGGCGGCGCATACCACCAGTATCAGCCGCTTACGAAAAGGGGCAACAAGGAGATAGGGAGCGGTTTCAACGATGACCCGCTCTGGCTGGTTCTGTCTGTGGCTGCGTACATTAAGGAGACCGGGGACTTCACGATTCTCGACGAGCAGGTTGTCTACGAGAATACTCCCGGCACTGAGCAGCCTCTCTACGAGCATTTAACACGGGCTCTTCAATACACTTTGAAAAGGCTGGGCCCACACGGGCTTCCGCTGATAGGCCACGCGGATTGGAATGACTGTTTAAACCTGAACTGCCTGTCGACAACCCCGGAGGAATCTTTCCAGACTGCTCCGGACAGGACTGACGGTAAGACGGCTGAATCGGTCTTCATCGGGGGACTCTTCACCCTGGCAGCCAGAGAGATGGCCAGTATCGCAGCGCACATTGGGCGTTCAGACGACGCTGCCGAGTACCTTAGGCTTGCCGACGAGATGGCTGGGAGGGTTCTGGAGCACGGCTGGGACGGGGAATGGTTCCTACGCGCGTACGATGCTTTCGGAGCCAAGGTTGGGTCCAAGGAGTGTGACGAGGGCCGTATCTACATTGAGCCCCAGGGGATCTGCGTGATGGCTGGCATAGGGCTGGGTGACGGCAGGGCTGTTAAAGCGCTTGACTCCGTCTGGAAGCATCTC
>JAWCMB010000070.1:0-8777 GCA_038850115.1 Thermoproteota archaeon | reverse complement strand
GTTGATGGCTTACCGTTAAGAACGCTTCATAACGTAGCAGAGCAAGCATCATTCACAATAACTTGGAACAGCAAAGGCTTCCCGATAGGCGACTATTACGTGGAGGTTATGTTGAACGATACCTCAGGAAACTGGCTTGACAGGAGGACCTGCGGGTTCAGGCTCGGCAGGTCTCTGATAAACGTGACAAGCTTTAGCGTTGAACCTAAACACTTTAAGATAGGGGATCAGGTGGAGATCTCGCTCGATGCCCTAAACGAGGGTTCGATGTCCCTCTCGGGGAGATGCATCCTCATGGTGCAGAGGGGAAACAATACTGTTTGGAGCAGCTACCATAATTTTTCATCCCTTGCCCCCAGAGCATCTTTCAGGTTCACCTCAACTTGGAACACTTCCTCGGCTGAGAAAGGCGCTTTATACTACGCCATAGGATATATTTCGTACGAGAGCCGGACGACGCCGCCCATGGTGGTCATGGTCAGCACGAACTATTTGCCAATAGCGAAATTTAGCTACACACCCACTCAGATAGGCTTGGGCGAAGATGTGATATTTGATGCCTCGGCATCCAGCGACCCTGATGGAAGCATATCCTTATACAAATGGGATTTTGGAGACAGTGGAGAAGCTTCGGGTGTTAATGCGAAGCATTCCTATCATGGGCTTGGCGATTACTTGGTCACATTGACGGTTACCGACAACGAGGGAGCAAACAATTCCACCGTAAATCTCATTAAAGTTGTGATGACGTATACTCTGAATGTTTCCACAAACGTTGAGATAGAAGTACCCGGTTCAGGAAGGTACAAAGAGAGGGAGGAGGTGACTCTGATTGCACCGTCCTCCGTGAGCATGCCTGGGCTGCTGGGCCTATTGGGCGCTAAGTACGTGTTCAAACAGTGGACTGGTTTTCTGAACTCTACGGATAGCTCTGTTAGCCTTGTCTTCACCGGATATGAGCCGAGGCTGGAGATTCGGGCCGTGTATTCTGAGGACTACACTAATATTATGATCATATCAGGGATTGTGTCTGTAGTGATTATTGTGATCGCTGCGCTCTCGTTGCGTAGAATGAGGAGCAAGAAGCCTACTCCTGTGCCCCCACCGCCCTCGGCTTCCACATAATACCGTGTTTCCCATATTTTTCTCATTGTTTCAGGAGCATACTGACTCAAAAGGTTAAATCGATGTGTACGAGAGATATTCGCATTGACTAGAGAACAGAAGCTTGAAACCCCTCTTAGAAGGGAAGAAGTCACTAGGCTCAGGGTTGGAGACATTCTGTATGTCAGCGGGGAAGTTTTTACATGTAGAGATAGGACCCAACGCCTGATACTGGAGAGTAAGAGTAGGGGGAAATTGCCTTTCTCCCTGGAGGGATTAATAGAGTATCATGCTGGACCAATAGTCAGGAGGAAAAACTCTCAATGGGAAATGGTTTCGCTTGGACCGACAACAAGCTTCAGGATGGAGGCTGGGGAATATGGCTTCATAAGGGAGACTGGCGTAGTGGGTGTTGTCGGGAAAGGCGGGATGGGGGAGAAAACCAAGGAGGCGTGTAGAGAGTTTAAGGCTTTCTACGGCATACTTCCAGGCGGGGCTGCAGCACTCTTATCTAAGAAGGTTGAAAGCATCCTGGGCGTGTACTGGCTTGAAGAGCTCGGTGTCCCTGAAGCAATGTGGCATCTAAGGGTTCAGGATCTAGGGCCGATAATCGTTGCGATAGATAGCTTGGGTAACGATATCTACGATTCTCTTAGAGAGAGGGTTGACCGGAATCTTTCAAGGCTCCTACAGGAGGTCTAGCATATGGATATTTTGAAGCTTAGGAAGCACATAGTTGAGACGATAAGGGTTTGCGAAACATCGCTTCCAAACGATGTTAAAAAGGCGTTAATAAGAGCATACGAGGAGGAGAACAGAGAACTACCTAAGAAAATTCTCGGAATACTGGTTGAGAACGTGGAAGTTGCTGAAAAAGAGCATAGACCCATATGCCAAGATACTGGAACCTTGACTTTCTACGTTAAGAGGGGAAGCTGGAGAGAGGAGGAGCTGCGGAAAGTTATCAACGAGGCTGTTAAGGAGGCGAGTGAAGAGATACCTTTAAGACCCAACGCTATAGACTTCGCATCCGGAAGAAACTCTGGGAACAACACTGGTAGACTTATCCCGTGGATTGTCTGGGAACCTGGTGGAGAAAGCTTGGAGATAACTGTAGTCGCTAAGGGAGGAGGCTCGGAGGCGGTTTCAAACCTAAAGGTTTTACCAGCTACTGCTGGGAGAAAGGAGATTTTTCAAACAGTGCTTGAGAGCGTTGCGCAAGCAGGAGCGAAACCATGCCCCCCGATAATCCTTGGAGTGGGAATCGCCCCTTCTTCAGAAATGGCTCTTGAGTTAGCTAAGAGGGCCGTATACCTGAGGCCTCTTGGCCAGAGGCATGAAAACAGTGTTATTGCAGGGATGGAGAAGGATCTTTTAAGAATGGTTAACAGCCTCGACATAGGTGTCCACGGCTTCGGAGGAGTAACGGCGATGGATGTTCACGTAGAATACGCGTCTATTCACCCGTCATCCATGGCTGTCGGAGTTGTGGCAAGCTGCTGGGCGCTGAGGAGAAGCGTGTTAAGGGTTTTTGGAGAAAACGTGGAAATAAAAAGCTGTTAAAAACGCAGCTACCATAGCTATTTTGTTTTCAACCCGTATTTCTCCCAGTGCGTCATTTCTTCAAGCGGTCTCCTGTTTCTAGTGGGTTTCTCATCAGGATAGCCGACTGAAACAGTGCATAGAACTCTAAGCCCGTCAGGTATTCCAAGCAGCTTCCTTATAGGTTCTTCAAAGGGAGTGTTCAAAACGCCCATCCAGCATGTTCCTAGCCCCATAGAGTGTGCAGCAAGAAGGAAGTTTTGCACGGAAACCGCAACATCCCCGTGATACCAGTTGCTGCTTCTCTCTGGGTCGGCTATGAAAACCAGTACGACAGGGCTGTCGGCCATGAATCTCCCGTATCTGTGTATCTCAGCCAGCTTCCTCCTAGTCTCCGGGTTCTTGACCACTAGGAACTCCCATGGCTGAGAGTTGTTGGCCGAGGGAGCCCATCTGGCTGCTTCAAGACACGCCATTATCTTCTCATCCTCCACCGGAGTCGACCTATACTTTCTAATGCTCCTCCTGGTTTTAATCGCCTCCATCACATCCATCTTTAAACACCTAACAAGTTTTTGATGAAACATCTTAATATGGTTTACTATAATCTGGAAAACTCCTTATAATAACAGTATTCCAGTGGCAAGAGGAAGTACAACGGGATTTGTAAACTAGATGATTTTTAAACTTACCGGCTTGCTTCGAAAACCCAACTATCAAGGTCTTTACAAATTACTGTAAGTATTTGAGCAGACTCCTTAGGATTCATGGCGAGAAAAAGCGCGGCAACATGCTTGCAAAACTGTTTTTGACCAATCCTTTTAACCCAGTCCTCACAGTCATGCTTCAGCCTCCTGTCAGAAAGACTTACGACAACAGTATACTCCTTAACCCTAGCTTTAACATTCTCTTCTCCAGCCTCCTCGATAACCACTTTCCCAACCAGTTCCCTCGCCCTCTCCAGCCTACCTCCCTCTAGGAAGGCTGAGACCAGTTTCTCAACGTCTTTTTCACCGGAAGAAAGCGCTGCTTCAACCCTGCTAACCGTCCTCCTTAAATCCTCTTCCCCGAAGTAGTTAAGGATCTTGTTCAAAGCCTCCTCATGAGGCTTCTCCGCAGTCCCAATGATCTTCATCATTTGAAGCGCATTCTTCACCGCATACCCTCTGAAGTGATTGTTGAAGTAAACGTAAACCCTCTTAGCCTCGGAGGAAAGCTCCGCCAACCTCTCCTTCCACTCATTAAGCTCGTCAACCCTGTAATCGTAATAATACCATGGTCTTTTCCCTCTGCCATGAAACCTTACGTAGGAAAACTCGCCAGTAACCTTCAACAATGCAGGCAGAAGAGGCTCATCGACAATACAATAACCCACATTATTCTCCGAAAGAATTCTGAAAGCCTCGTCAGTCATCCAAGTTAGGTGCCTGAACTCAACAGCAAAATCGTACTCCTCTGGAAGACTCCCCAAGAACTCTTTGAAACTTTTAAAGGCTTCGGCAGGCTTAGGTGGAAGCTGGAAAAGCAGCGGCCCCAGCTTCCCGCTTTCCCTGAGAGGGGCGAGCACGCTTAGAAAGAGCTTTAAATCTCTCATAGCACCTTTCTCCAGATCCATTAGTTTAACGTGGGTCACTGTTTTAGGAACCTTAAGGGAGAACACGAAGCCTTTAGGCGAGGATCTTGCAATAGTACGTATGAAGCCCGGAACAGGCTGCTTGTAGAAGGTTGAATCTATTTCAACCGTTTTAAAAACATTAGCATACTGTTGGAACATCTTCTCACTGCTCGTGTAGAAAACGTTAAGCCAATCCTTGTAGCTCCAGCCCGATGTCCCTATAACGATATTATTCAAACCCCTTAAAACACCTTATCCATTAGTGATAAACTTTTAGTTAGAATTATAGTGCTCCAGAACACCGCCATTTATAATGTTAAACCGGATAAAAAATACTGGTTGAAAAGACAATGTGCTTATCTGTTGTTAAGACTGAATATGCATCTTATGGAAAAACTCTTATAAACTGCATAGAGAAAAAACATCAAATATGCCTGGGTTTACTCCGGAGCTACGGGATTCCCTAATCCTTTTCTTCCTGCTTGTTGGATTCCTGCAGCTGTATTACTTGTCCTGCTATCTTTTCCCAATGTTAACGATCTATTATCCTCACGGCTTTATTGCACACATGTCCTTCTACGTAGCCGAGTTCATTACACTTTGTCTTTACGTTAAATTTGTGAAGAAGTCATCCTTCTCAGACCTGTTCAGGAGACTGGGAAAATGGAGAAGGTATTGCTTGGTAGGCTTCCTTCTCGCCATCTTCCATAACGTGATTGACCTCACGGTTTCAGGAGGACTACGCGGATTCATATTGCCCATTTATATTCATTTGCCCGTTTATTTTCTCGCCTACCTGCTAATAAGCGTCTCCGAGGAGGGGGTTTTCCGCGGCTGCATCCTGGGAGGCCTTCTCAAGAGGTATGGAGTTACGACCTCAATCGTTCTCTCGTCGCTGCTTTTTGGCCTTTACCACTTCGGCTACCCTTCCATACTCTATGGGCTGCAAGGAGCAATAATGACAGCAAGCCATATGTTTTACTCATTTACAGTGGGGCTTTTTCTAGGCTACTTTTACCATAAGACAGCAGGAACCTTTTAGGACCTGTGAGCTACCATTTCAGTCACTTATTCTTTAACATTCCGTATGTATGGATGGAACCAGCTGCAATATCCTTTAAAGTTCAGCCTCTTCTCCCGGAATTCGGTGGTTGTTCCAATGGACGCCTGAGGTCTTAAACATAATTCAGATACTGATCCTTAAAAAGATTCATTTAAACAAATAGAGCGGCATCATTCTCACTAACGGCAGAGAGCAATTTAGAAGATTGCTTGAAGTATCAACCTAATCTGCAATCTATCTAAAAATGTTATATAAACTATTGTAAGCTTCTAAAACGGAAAGAAGTATTTAATGACTCTCAAAGAAAAAGTTATAAGCTTTGCAACTGTTTAAAGAAAACGGTTAGAAATGCTTTGGGAATGTTTAACAAGCCCTGATATAAAGGAGGCAGCTGAGAAAAAACTCGTCGCTATTCTTCCCGTAGGCTCGATCGAAATACACGGGCCACACATGCCGACTGGAACAGACTCAATAACCATTCGCGAGATAACTAGAATGGCTGCTGAAAAAGAGCCTGCAGTAGTTTTGCCAACACTCTACTATGTTTATGTGCCTGAGAACCGGCATTTCCCTGGAACCATATCGCTAAGCGCTAGGACAATACTTACTATTCTCGAGGAAATATGCGACGAGGTTGCGAGAAACGATTTTAAAAGAATCCTTATCATCAACGGTCATGGGGGAAACAATAATCTTCTACGAGTTTTCCTGAGGGAAAGCTTGCATAGGAAGAAGGATTACGCTATTTACGCGTTAATCGAGCCATGGTCCTCGATAGAGGAGATTGCTGAGAAAATATGTGAAAGCAAGGTGACTGGGCATGCTTGCGAGCGTGAAACCAGCATGGGGCTATACTTGTTTGAAAACCTGATTAAAATGGAGAACGTTAAGCAGGAGGCAAAAATAGGTAGTACAAATCTGCCTAGAATAGAAACGCCTGTCGACTGGCAGGCTTATGCCGTCCAACTGTATCTCGGCGACCCGAGGCTGGCAACTAAGGAAAAGGGCAAAATCTTGGTTGAAAGACTCGTTGATTTCGTAGTGGACGCGATAAGAAGAATTAAACAGGATGAGAAGGTTCCATTGATACTTGACGATTTCTACAGGAGGGCTTATGGTCAGTAGGAAGGGCTCTGCTTAAAACACCCATATGCTAGAATCGGTCTGAGTGCCAGATGTGAGGGTTTCCGGCTGGAAACAATATTTCCAATGTTTTTTCAACCCTTCCCTCGTGCTTCACAGCCTGGTCCACTAGGACGTTCTTCGGATGCCTGTAACCCAGGATAAGTTGCATCAACACCCATTGGGGAAGCTCAACCCGGTTTGCCGATGCGGCTTCTGAGAGAGATATGCTGGAGTCGGAAACTTCAAGTGTGATCAGACCTATGTCTGTTTTAAAAGATATTTGCGAAGGCAAGCTTTTTGCACAAGCCTCCTTTAAGCGTTCTTCAAGCGCTGGAACAAGTTTTTCGAAGGTTGATTTGAGATTAATGATTCTCCCCATACCGTCTGAGGCATACGGGTAGTCAATGCTTATCGCGCATCCTAGGCTTTTGCAAAGCTCTGCAAAAGGATGGTCGAACGGAACGTATATTTCGAGCTCAGTCGCCCTCTTTTTGAAAGCAGCGTCACAAGTGTAACGCAGAACGTGTTCATACAGGGAAATATCTTCAGCACCGACCTCCGTGATCCTCATCACTCTGGGCCACCGGTCAGTAGCACAGTAAGCAACTATCTTTCCAGACTCATCTTCGAAAACGGTTCCGTCGACGGGTACTCCCCACCAGCTTCCGTTTCTAAACCTAACCCATTCTCCTCTATGTCTTTTCAGTGGGCCTGTCCTATGCTTGTTCATCGACTCATAGATGTCTAACACCGTGCCAGCGTCTTCCTTAAACATTGGGCGAGCGTGAAGCCCAGGTTTAGCTCTCTCCGCATTTCTAAGGGGAATAGTAATCTTGCAGTTAGGGAGCGTGGAGGCATATCCCCATCTAATATAGTAGTCAGGTATGCCGAAGAGCATTGAAACATCGTAACCGTTTCTAGCCATATATTCGATTGAAAACTCCATAACCTTTCTCGAATACCCTTTCATCCTGTGTTCTTCAAGTGTCCCAACCCCGCCGATCCCGCCCATTTTCAAATAGGTTTTTCCAACCTTTACTTCAAGATCGTTGATGATGAGCCAGCTAACTGGCGATCCTCCCAGCTCATCTAGGAGAAGCTCAACCCTATGCGACCTCGCCGAGTCAGTAACCCTTATCTCGCTTCCCATACGCCTTCTTCAAAATTATACTCTTAAAAAACTTAGCCCTTAATCACTTGGACTCGATATAGTAGAGATCCTGCCTAGGATCCCTTATTAAAGGCCGTTTCTTGACGAAATTGTTCCCAACAAGTATTGCGAGAGCGTGCCGCACGGTTCTAGCGGGTAGCATCGTCTTCTTAACAATATCCTTCTGAGTTAAAGCCCCTTCGTATTCAAGAACCTTCAAAATCAGTTTCGCGCTGGGGGGCAGACTGCTTATGTCGAGAGACATCCTAGCCTTCTTCTCAAGCCTTCTCGCCAGAAGCGCCTCGGTAAGCCTTACGAAGCCAACGTCCTCACCCCTCTTAACGAGAACCTTCTCAGCTATTCTCATTCTATATCCACCATCAACGATCACTTCACACGCTGAATTACTTACTATGTCTCGGATTTCTATAAGGCTTTCAAGAGAGGTTACTAGGGGTCTTCTAGTAAGGTTCAAAGAGTTAACCGGGACTATGCTTACCGCCTTGGCTTGAGGGTGTATTATCGGTCCCCCTGTTGAAAGAGCATAGGCTGTTGAACCTATTGGTGTAGAAACTATCAGGCCGTCACCTATATCTCTCCAGACGAATTCACCGTTAACGTAGAGGCTGTACTCGAGTATTGTAGCGCTTTTCCTCGGGAATATTGCGAGCTCGTTAAGCGCACATGGTGTTTCAGCATCATCTACGACAGCCTTAAGCCTCGAGGAGTATTCCACGCTATACTCTCTTCTCAGAAAAGCTCTTAAAGCGTCTTCGAGCCTCTCGAGCGTTGTCTCCATAAGGAAACTATTATTCTCAGTCTTGCTCACCCCAAGGATAAGCACATCTTTAGATTTAACGTGGTGCAATGCTTTCAAAACATCCTTGTCCTCGCCCAGGAGGAGGAGAAGCCCCTCGTTAAGCTTCTCAAGTTCTTCGAGACTCTTGACGCGCATAACCTCCACGCCGGTACGACTAACCGTTCTCAAGCACTCCTTAAGAAGGCCACGGTCGGACTTCGCTGGAGCTAGCACTATGTTCAACTGGTTTCAGTAGTGGATTGGAAGGGCTATTTATTGTTTTCAACGGTTTAAAAGCGTTGAAGTTCTATTTTGCCTCTTAACGAAGCATTTATGCAATTATTGCCTGAATAGAACCCCTTAAATAATGGGGGTTTAA
>JAWCMB010000069.1:3347-8843 GCA_038850115.1 Thermoproteota archaeon | reverse complement strand
AGAAATATTCGGAGCATCCTATAGGTAAAGCCGTAGTAAGGAGAGCAGAGGGAAAAGGGATTGAAATACCGGATGCTGAAACTTTTGAAGTGATAACTGGTTATGGCTTAAAGGCTAAGTATGATGGAAAAAATATAATGCTTGGTAATAGAGAGTTCATGCTCAAAGAGAGGATTGAGATACAGCATTTAGAGGAGGAACTTAGAAAGCTGGAAGAACAAGGCAAAACTTCAATGATCTTGGCTTTCAATGGAAGAGCTGTAGGCATAATTGCTGTAACTGAGGGAGCACGTGAGAGAGGTTGTGGAATGGCTACATAGAATGGGAAAGGAGATTATAATGATGACTGGAGATAATGAAAGGGTTGCTAATGCGGTAGCGAAGCAGCTGAACGTCGATAGAGCTTTGGCACAAATTTTGCCATGGGGTAAGGCAAAGGAGATAAAAAGGCTTCAGAAAGAGGGCAAGATTGTAGCTATGGTAGGAGACGGTGTCAACGATGCACCAGCTTTAACACAAGCCGATGTCGGCATAGCTATGAGCTCTGGCACAGACATAGCCATGGAATCAGGAAAAGTCATACTGGTAAAAGAAGACATAAGAGATATTGTTTGTTTTATCGAATTGAGTAGGAAAACCATGAGTAAGATTAAACAGAACTTGTTATTTGCCTTCATCTACAACGTGATTGCAATCCCGATAGCCGCTGGAGTTTTATACCCGTTACTCCACACTCTAATCTTATCTCCAATGCTTGCTGCCGTGGCAATGACTTTAAGCGATGTTTCGGTCATCGGCAACTCGTTGCTGTTAAAAAGACTTGATATTGGCAAAATCCATGGAAAATATTAGAAATCCTGTGATCCATACTCTCAGGACTAAACAATCCAATAATAAGCAGTATGATTTTAGACAAATAGTTCTCGGCGGAAAAGCCCTCGAGCTTAAACTAATTCCCTTATTCTTGCTAAGGCCTCATGAAGGCGTAGACTTAAAAATATTGGAAGAACTAGTAAAAAGCATTAAAGCAGATGGTGCTCTAAAGAAGGCAATTGCGGTTGAACGAGGCACCCGTATAATACTTGACGGGCATCATCGAGTAAAGGCTTTAGAGCTTATCGGTTGCAGTAAGGCGCCCTGTCTCCTTATGGACTACTCGTCTCCGCAGATAATGGTGTTCTCTTGGAGTGGAGACAGAGAGCTTTCAAAGGATTTAGTGATTAGGGCTGGATGTTGCGGAGAACTTCTGCCCCCCAAGACCACGAAGCATATGGTGAGATTGAATGAACATTTGACACATATCTCAGACATAGAGCCAGAAGTAAATATACCTATAGCTGCACTTTAAAAATATCTTTTATTTCGATGATTGAAGGTCGATTCTCACTTATACTTTACACCTAACTCCTCTGCAATTCTATAATATTTCTCGTGAACTCCGGTGCCTACTTTCTCTACCTCGATCTTCTCAAAATCCTCTGACAGATTCTCCATTTCTTTCTTGCCGAGTATGTTTCTTCCGATGGGATAAAGCACATTATCCTCTTTTGAAATGTGGTCCTCGAGCAATTCGATGTAGGACGATGCTTTTTCAGAAAAAACTATGTAGCCATGTTCATTCCCCTTCTCTATGGCTTCAACTGCTCGCAACATTTCTTTAATCAAGCTTCGTCCCTGCTCATGTTCCTGAAGCATGACTCCTATTGGTCCTCCAGATCTAGGGACTCCGCGTTCCTCCAGAACACGAAACAAGACTTCTTCCTCTTTACTGTGGTGACATTTATCTGCAAACGTTCTCAAGAAATCCACCGATTTCCTAAGGTCTTCGACAGGAGGATTAACGTCTCTCTTCATCGCCTCAACCATGTGTTTCAGAGCTCCAATAACCTTTTCGATCACCCTGTGCTCTTCTTCTAGTTTTTCCAGCGGATCGTTCATGACAACGCCTTATTTTATAATGCAGTTATATAAAAATCTTCCTAATTATGAGGATCCTTTTCATTTAAGGATATCGTCGGGAAAAAGCGTTCCGCTGCATATGGCTGTTCCGTTATTTTTCGGGAAATGTTTAAATTTTATAAACGGCTTATATCAAGCCATGAGTGGTCCTCAGGAGTTACATATAGTATTGGTTTCAAATGAACCGGAGCGTGTCTACCCTGCATTAACACTAATATTGGCTGCAAGTGCTCTCGGCGCTAAACCACATCTATATTGCACTATGAAGGGGCTTGACGTCGTAAGGAGGGATTCTTCAGGTAAAATTTCAATGCCCGGAATGCCGCCTGTTGAGAAATATCTTGAGGATGCCATATCGCTTGGGGCTTATGTGAGTGCCTGCGCGCCTTCGAGGAAGATGCTTGAGGATATGGGGATTAGCGAGAAGACGCTTTATCCAGGGGTTCAGATTGAGGAGGCTGTTTCGTTTCTTAGAAAGGCGCTTGAAGCCTCTAAGAAAGGTGGCATAGTGCTCTTTGTCTAAGAGGAATAAAAATGTTTCATTTGGATGAGAAGATCGCTATCGTAACTGAGCAGAATATAGTAGCGATGGAGGTTACACACTGTAGTAGAAGGGCAGTCTAGGATGATTGGACAGTTTCTATTAGCTTTTCGAGAAGGATTGGAGGCTGCGCTAGTAGTGGTGATAATCTCGGCATACTTGAAGAGAACGAGGAGAACGCTTCTCTCAAACTATGTTTACTACGGGGTCTATCTTGCGATATTCGCAAGCCTGATTTGCGGTGTTCTTGTTTGGTTTACATACGGGACTCTCGCAGGACCATCTAAAGCGTTGTTCGAGGGGATTGCTGCATTGCTTGCTGTCATAGTCTTGACTTCCATGGTATATTGGATGGCGACAAAAGGAAGAAGGCTTAAGGCTGAAATCGAAACGAGAGTCAAGACCATCATGACGCGAGGCACAACCTTGGCACTCGTATTATTCTCCTTCATAATCGTTTTTCGAGAAGGTCTCGAAACCGTGCTCTTCCTGACACCCTTCCTATTAGTTGATCCCTTAAGCACTTTTAGTGGTGCCGTTTTAGGTATAATGGCTTCAGTATTCCTTGCTTACTTAGTCTTCATAGCTGGCATGAAAATAAACATTCGAAGATTCTTTTACTACACAAGCTTGTTACTCATCCTTCTGGCTGGCGGACTGGCTGGTTACGGTACTCATGAAATACTTGAGTATATGAGAGAAGTTGGAGTTAACACTGATTGGCTCGGCGAGCCTGCGTTCAACTTAAACATATCGAGCGATAACCCTTTACATCATAAAGGTTTGATAGGGTCTGTATTTGCAGTGATGTTCGGCTATACCGTGACTGCTGAATGGGCTAGGATCATTGTACATGCTGTCTATCTAATTATAATGCTGCCATCAGTATTTTATGTTTACAGTCGCCAGATACGGGAAGGCTGAGTTCTGAATTTTACAGCGATATTCCTCTGTTTTATCTGAGGAGACTAGGTAAAAGATCCTCAAATTCCTCTAGGCTGTAAAGCTGCCCCTTTTTAGAAGGCTTATAGATGTTTTTAACTTTCATCATTCTTCTTAAACTATTTTCCCTCTTTTCTAGAATTTCCATGTATGTTTCCAATAATAAACTCTCTTTCTCGGAGAATCTCGATTCATCCCTAAGTCTTTTCAAAATGTTTTTATTCCACTCTCCATATTCCCAAGAACTGTCGGCTGACAGTATAAGCACATTACTGCCATCCTCAATGTTATTCAACTCCTGCTTTAATGCAGAGAATACCATTCCGGTTGAAGGTCCTCCATGAATACCATGTTTGACTTCCAATTCCATAAGCGCCATGTATGCGGATCTATCGTCTACTGTTAAAACATTCAACATTCTTTTGTCAACCAGCCCGAATATTTCTGGACTCCACTTGCAATCTCCCATCACGTAATGAACACCAGGTATATTATGCTCCCTGGTGGGTTGAACACCAATTATCTTGACCTTTGGATGGAACCTTGAGAAATACTCGCATATGCCTGCAAATGTCCCAGTGCTACCCAGCGGGATGAATATATGTGTTAAATCCTTAAGTTCCTCATCTATTTCTTTAGCAGTCATCAAGAGGTGGGCGAGGGGGTTCAGAACGCTATTATACTGGTCTATGTTTACAATCCTGTTGCACTTGTTTACGACCGCCCTAACCCAGAAGACTGTGAATTCCCTGGGACACAGGTCGTACTCCTCTTCTGAAACTCTGACAACGTTTATTCCTAAATTCGTTAAGCTCTCCAGCTTCTGGCTTGGTGTTCTAGGAGGAACAACAGCGAAAAGATCTTTACCCATCTCGTTTGCTAAAATACCGAGTTCATGGACGAAGTTGCCTGAGGAAGCGGAGATCCAAAATCTCGAATAAGGATCAGTCTCTTCAGCATATAATCCCATTACGCTCGCCGGCTTCCTCTTTACCGACCTGACCGGGTCGGAACCATTCATGTTATCGTGCTCCCGCTTTATGAACAAGTGTAGATCCTTTTCATCATTAAATCCCTTAATCTCTTCAATCGGATAGGGTTTTAATCCTCTGGACTGCACCAGGTTTTCTACGAATCTTTCAAACATGCGCAGACTAACCTTAAACTCCTGCCCAATCCGATTCTCCATGTTAATATAACGCGGTTATATAAACGATTTATAAACCTTTCCCAAAAATTTTGAACAATCTCTTTCATTTCCTCCGCAGATGTATGGTTCCCGCCTCAATCAACGGTAAAACTGACAGCCCAGTTAAAGCCCCTAGGATACTTAATCCAATGCTTTTCATCAAATTCGGCACATAAGTCGGAAACCATATTAAGAAGCCGTAGAAACTGAGGGTGAAAAAATAGAGGAGCATATATGGCAGTGACGCAGCCACGCCTGAGACCAGTGAAACGAAAATAGTGTATTTTTTACCCATATCCTTTTGGTTTTTCGGCAGGAAATACAGCAGGTCGAAAGTTAATCCTCCTATCGCGTAGCCTAGGCCCACGAACAGCGCGTATATTTGCAGAGAGCGGGAAATCCTCGTGGCCAGTGATGATACCGTAGCCATGATCGTCACGTTGCCGAATCTGCCAGTAATCCTTGCCATGATTAGCATTAAAAGCCATCCGAGGAAACGCTGGATAACGCCATGCACACCGGTTACCAAGCTGATCGTCCGCCCAAGGTATGTCTCTGAAGCGATCCAGATGGCTGAGAAGGCTGCGACCAAGGCAATATCTCTAGTGCTGAGCTTTTTCAAACACGCCGCCTCCTCATCAAATTGGTGGTGGAAACACCGCTCCGCTGAAGAAGACGTATGCAGATAGCAAAGATACTGCTACATCTAGCAAGGTTGCTGCCGTGAAGACCAGTAGGGGTCTGCCATGTCCGATTTTGAAAAGGTCCTTAAAATTCGTACTCAACCCTATGCATACAAAGGCCATTGTGAAAAACCATGCTCGCATGCTCTTTGCCTGATTAATAATGATATTCGTCACAACGC
>JAWCMB010000069.1:0-3337 GCA_038850115.1 Thermoproteota archaeon | reverse complement strand
AGAATTGGAGTAAGTAAGAATGATGAGATTGCTGAAGCCACTATAAAGCCTAAGACGAACTTTGGGAATCTATACCATATCTCTATGGGTTTTGGCTTTTCACCCGGGTTTTTCTCAACCCTGAGAGACCAGTAAACCGCTAAAGCGAAAGCCGTTATCCCGATTAAAACATTCTGAGACATTTTGATTATTGATGCTACCTTCATAGCCTTATCGCTATATAGGGCGCCTGCAGCCACTACTGCTGGTGTTGTGTCGATCGTTCCTCCTATCCACGCACCAACAACCGCATCTGGTATTCCAATTGTCTTGGCTATGAATGGCATGAGGACCAGCAGGGGTATGGAGAAGAGTAGCACGAGCGAAATCGTGTAGCTTACTTCCTTCGGATCTCCTTTAATAGCTCCTCCAGTAGCTATTGCTGCGGAAACACCGCAAATAGAGGTTGCGCTCGCCATAATGCATGCAAATGACTTGCTTAAACCGAGCTTAACCGCAAGGTAGTAGCAGAAGTACCAAACTATGAAAAGCCCCACTGTTATTTCGAACAGCCCAAAAGCGCCGGCGGAAAGCAACGTATGAAAAAGTATCTCCGCACCCAGTAAGACTAAACCAATCTTTATGAATAGCTCAGTTTTAATGGAAGCCTTGAATCGCTCAGGTAAGCCTGTTACGTTGCTTACAAATATTCCAAGCAACAGGGCCCAGAGAACGTACTCGAGACCCAAATAATTAACATAGCTCTGGCTGGCTATAAGCATCGCCGTAAAAGATAACGCGAAGATTAATGGGAAGCCCAGTACGTATCCTTTCAAGCCATTCTTCGCCGCCATAATGGGTATGCTGCTAATGAGTAGTAGGAACAAAGCTAGAACCGCTAAATACGGTATGCCGGAAACTCCAATTGAAGATAAAACATCTATGTCCCATTTCCCTATCCTTGGAATCCATGAAAGCAAATTGACAACGGATAGACCTAATAAAGCGAAGCCCAGCCAAATAGCCCACCAGTCTTCACTTCTATAAAGTGACGACCATTTTCTTTCTGCTTTCGGTTCAGATGCATCCAACTCGTTCATCACCTTTCGTGCAAGCCTCTTTATAACCCAGTTATAAAGATTTTCTTCAATAAAGAATAAAACGATTATATCTAAACCTAAAACCTGTCCCTAATACCCTTCAGAAGAATCTTTATTACTCTCAGTAATTAAGTTCACATTCTTAAGAAAGGTTTTTATAACCCAGTTATATTTTCACGCTCCCAAGGTGTTAAAATGATTTCACACGCAAAGTCAGTCGGGTTCGAAAAAGGATACGTAAAGTCTCTTAAATGTAGAGAATGCGGTAGAGAATATCCGCCGACGAAAATATACGCTTGCGAACATTGTTTTGCTCCGCTTGAAGTTATCTATGACTTTGATTACCTTACCCTCAATAAAGACCTTATTAAAAATAGAGAGAAGACTTTATGGCGCTACCGAGAACTCTTGCCCATTAACGATTATGAAAAAATTGTAGACATAGGTGCTGGTTTCACCCCTCTCAAAGAATGCAAGCGTTTAGCTGAAGCCCTTAACCTTAAGAAACTTTATGTTAAAAACGACACTGTGAATCCAACCGGGTCTTTCAAGGATAGGCCTGCCTCCGTGGCTGTTTCAAAGGCTTTGGAGCTCGGCTTCAGGGCTGTCGGATGCGCTTCGACAGGCAACTTGGCGGCGGCTACTGCCGCTCACGCTGCTAAAGCGGGTCTTCCATGCTATGTTTTCATCCCGTCCGGCACGGAGAAAGGTAAGGTTCTTCAGGCAGCAGCCTACGGAGCCAAGATAATATCGGTCAAGGGTACTTACGATGATGCCAACAGGCTTGCAGCCCAGGCTTCTGACGAATACGAGTGGGCCCTGGTGAACATAAACATTCGTCCCTACTATGTAGAAGGCTCTAAAACAATAGCTTTCGAGGTTTGCGAGCAGATAGGGTGGAGGCTTCCTGAAAACATTGTAGTTCCAATGGGCAGCGGAGCATTATTGTGCGCTGTTTGGAGGGCTCTAAAACAGTTTGACGAAATAGGCCTAATAGACGGGACGGGGACGAAACTAATAGGTGCGCAGCCAGAGGGATGCTCCCCCATCGCTAAGGCTTTTAAGTCGAAAACCGAGGAAGTTTTCCCAGTTGAAAAACCCAAGACTGTTGCTAAGAGCCTAGCCATAGGAGACCCGGGTGACGGCATATATGCTTTAAGAGCAATAAGGGAATCTAAAGGTTTTGCCGAATATGCTACGGACGAGGAAATAGTTGAAGGGATGAAACTGTTAGCAAAAACGGAGGGGATCTTCGCCGAACCGGCTGGAGGAGTCTCAATCGCGGTCCTTAAAAAACTGGTTGAGCAAGGAGAGATATCTAGGGATGAAGAAGTTGTATGCTTCATAACGGGCAGCGGCTTCAAATCACTAGAAGTATTTTCATCCTATGCCTCCAGCGTGATAGAAATACCGCCTGATTCTGATCATCTTAAAGATGCGATAAGTGGTTAGGAGGTTGATACAGATGGGTAAAGTGAATGTAGCTTTATTTGGAAACCTGTCTAAGATCACGGGGGAAAAGACAACTTTCGTCGATGCTTCGACATTAGGCGAAGTTCTAAATGCTTTAGTAGAGAGGTATGGAGAGGCTTTCAGAAACAGGATTTATGATGAAAATAATAGGCCTAGAAGGTTTATAAATGTATATGTAAATGGTAAGGATATGCGTTTTCTGGACGGATTAAAAACCAAGCTGAACGATAGCGATAAAGTTTTGATAGTTCCGGCTGTAGGTGGTGGTTGAAGACTGCTCTTAGGGAATGTTAAAAGAATGGTTCCTGTTCCTGAACAATTTGAAAATTCCTGGGAGAATCCTATCGGGGCTTCGCTTCACTCGTTTTCAAACATACCGAAAAACCTTTTGCTTTCAAACGATGAGCTCGAATTCTATTCGCGTCAAATAGTTTTTTCGGATATTGGTTACGAAGGCCAGATTAGACTTAAGAATGCAAAAGTTTGCATCGTTGGTCTGGGGGGACTGGGTTCCCCTGCGGCTCTGCTACTGGCCGCCATGGGAGTTGGGCATATACGTCTGGTTGACCACGATGTTGTTGAAACATCGAACCTACAGAGACAATACATTTACAGTATTAAATATCTTGGATATCCGAAGGTCGAGGTTGCTGCGAAAAGATTAAAAGAGCTGAACCCCAACATAGATGTCGAGCCCATACCCTTATCACTCAGCTACCACAACGCTAATGAAATAACAGAGGGCATGGATGTTATTATTGACGGCCTCGATCGTATGGGCCCCC
>JAWCMB010000068.1:5429-8946 GCA_038850115.1 Thermoproteota archaeon | reverse complement strand
ATAATCTCAGCAAAGGCTTATACAGGACGGCTAAAGAGATAGCTGCGGAGGATAACGTGTTCGCAGAGGAACTGTTCTCCCTCGAAGAGAAATGGGTTAGGGAGGGAAAGATCAGTAAGGAGGAGACTTTGAAAGTAAGCCTTGGGCTAGAGTAGAAATGGATGATAAGGAAATAAGAAGGATTTTCGCGCAGGTTAGGAGTGAACTGTATTTCCCGCCGTGCGAATTGGAAGTGAAGGAGAACGGTAAAAGTGATAGTGATTACCCCTTTTTCGTGGTGGACTCGAAAATCTACATTTCTCCGAAGGCGGTTCCAAAGAAAGTTGATGAGAAAAGGTATCTTAGGTCTGTCATAAGGCATGAGATATCTCATCTGCATTACTGTCCGTATGATATAAGGACCGCATATGAGTTGGTTAAGGAAGCTTATAACTCATGTAGGAACTGGGATGTTGCACATTTCGCGCTGTTGCTGTTTACCGATTTAAACATCGACTGTTTCTATCTTTTAAACAGGTTTGGTGAAGTACCTTACCATGTCGATAGATTTCTGTATTCTCCTCAAAGAGGAATTGGCAGATATGTTCAAGCAGCCTACAGACATATTTTAAGAAAGGGACGTGGAGAGTATGGTTACAATGTTGAAAACGTAGCCAGACAGATTAGTACGGTTATGAAATCCGAGAAAAACTGGTTTAACAAAATAGGGTTGATAGCATTTATCCTTTTTCTAAACAGGGTTAAGGCAAGAGTGCCGAAGCGTCTCACGGGTTCCGGCGTAAGCATTCCTTTAAGAGAGGATTTAAGTAAGAACACTATTGAAAAAATCAGCGAGGTGCTTGGCGGGATAAAGGGAAGCAGAGAGGCGGAGAAATTTTATGAATACTGGCTTAAACCAAGGTTGAAAAACTCTGAAATCGACGAGGCTAAGAAGCTAATTAAGAGTAGAGCAAAGGGAACTGAGGAAAGGGAAGGGAGAAGGGGAAGACCCTGGAAGATAAGGCGTGTACAACCTGATGTTGGAATAGAACCCAAGCTGCCTACAAGCATAAGCAAGCCCTACTCCGGTTTAACAGACAAGGTTGTTGAGGAACTTTTCTGGAAAGTATTCTGGTATAGGGCCAGGGCAAGGAGAACAATGTTGATATATCTCGAAGAGGGAAGGAGACCTGAGCCAAATCTTTCAATATCCAGCTATCCCACAGATTGGAATATCGAGGATGAGGTTGAAGACCTTGATCTCGAATCCAGTCTGGATGAGGGAAAGCTAAGAGTTGAGATAAATACTGTGAAATGGGAAAGTGAGATTAAAGGCAAGGGGAGCAACTTGACAATAAGTAATGTTCCCTCAAGCCTAATAGTTTTGGACGCGAGTAAAAGCATGGAGGAAGTGTTCGACAATGCTGCAACCTCCGCCTTCATCAACCTGCTTTCTGTAGAAAGAATAAGAGGGAAAACTGCTTCAATAACTTTTTCAACAGACCATTACTCTGTCGACTGGCAGGGTTCAACGCTCGAGAAGGAAATAGCTTTATCATTCTACTTCGGAGGCATGACGATACTTCCTTTAAACGAGATCATGAGGCTCGTCTCTGAAAGCGAGAACAGGGTTTTAATCAACATAATAACAGACTGTGGTTGGCAGAACATTGAGGAGGCGCTACCCTTCCTGGAGCAGATTGTTAAAAAAGGCCATAGAGTTAAAATATTTTACCTGCATGGAGGCAAGTACCCGGATAAAGTGAAGATGGTAAGAAGGATCAGCGGTATAAAAATCATTCCCGTCAAGGACCCTGAGACGGACCTTCAGTATTTGGTTACTAAAGAAACCAGCGAAGAATACGGGAACTCAGTGCTGTTTTTCAAAGCCTAGTTTAAAAACCTTTAAATACAAACCTTAGGAGGAGAATCAGCAGCATTAATCCGGTGTTCGAGTTTCTGGACACCCTGTTCGCAACAATACTGTTAAAAACAGCTTTTGGAATCATTTGGTCGTGGTTGAAATGGAGGCATTAAGCAGAAAATGGATGCTCATGCTTGGAATAATCGCTGTTGTAACTATGGGCGTAAACCTGGCTCTACTAGCGGGAATATATCCTGCGCTCATCAGCCAGCAGACTGGCTCGGAGTACCGTTTCAATATTGTCACAGAAGGTGCTAAGGGCTCAGGTATCACCGCCCTGCTGGATACTAGCCAGGCTGAGCAGCAGGTGAAGACAATAAGCGTGACTGGCACTGGCATAGTTAAAGCTAGGCCCGACAGGGCGGTTTTAAGCCTAAGTGTTGTCACGCAGGCAGTAACTGCGGAGGAAGCCATCTCTGAGAACGCGGATAAAATGTATAGTGTCATAGAGACCGTTAGGAGCCTGGGGATACTGGAGAATCAGACAGAAACATCCGCATACAGTCTGAGCCCCATATGGGAGTATCCTAAGGAAGGCGGCTCACCCAAGATAGTTGGCTACACGTGCTCTAACACCATCAGGGTCACTGTTAAGAATTTGAATAGGGTGGGGGAGGTAATTGACGCGGCAGTTACGGCTGGTGCAAACCAGGTTTCCTCGCTGCAATTCACGATTTCCGAGGAGGCGATGCGTCAACTCGGGCTGAATGCTCTAAGCCTTGCTGTGAAGGATGCTGCCTCCAAAGCCAGTACAATAGCCACCGCTGCCGAAGTAACGCTTGTCGGCCCGGTTTCAATAAGCATTTCCGGGTACTCCCCATATGTGAGAAGCTATGCCTTTGAATCGGTTTCGGGAACCGCCCTAACCCCCATACTTTCACCGGAGGAAGTAAGCGTAACCGTGAGCGTTTCAGCAATTTACGAGTTCAAATATTAGCGTCGCTAAAAGTTTAAGACCTTTTTCTAACATTAACCGGCGTGCTGCTCGTTGAGCGAGGAGGAGCTCGAGTATAAGCTGCGCGGCAAGACGCTTCAAGTCTACCTTCATCTGATAAGGTCTGGCGGGGATGAGAGCTACGGTGTCAGGGAGGTTCAGAGGGCGCTTGGCTTTAAAAGCCCGAGCATTGCCTCATATCATCTTGAGAAGCTGAGGGAACTAGGCCTACTTGCAAAGGACGATAAGGGCGATTACCGTGTTGCCAAAGAAGTCAACGTAGGATTGTTGAAACTCTACATTAAGATAGGTGAGCTCAGGCTGCCTAGAATCTTACTGTACGCTTGCTTCATAACCAGCATGGTGGTGACATACTTATTGGTTTATCCCCAAACACTCAGCCCACACAATTTTTTTGCACTACTGGTAAGCACCTCTTCGCTCATAATACTCTGGGGCGAAACCTTTCTGATTCTGAGGGAAACAAGGTCTAAACCCTTGAAGAAATAGTTATTTTTCACCTCAGAAGCCCGATTGCGAAGCCGACCAGTAGGCCTATGGCGAAAAGCTGGGAAGACTCTATCAGCGTTTTAATCCATTCAAGCACAGGCAGTATGACTCTTAGAAAACCCTCAACCTGGCTTCTTGAAACAACCGTTACTCCGAGAAACGCTAAAACC
>JAWCMB010000068.1:0-5419 GCA_038850115.1 Thermoproteota archaeon | reverse complement strand
ATCACAGCAACCTTAAGGGCCTTCGCTAAAACATATCCTACTGCAACTCCAATTACTAACCCAACTATGGATACTAGCCCAATCATGTTATCTTAAATATTAAGACTCCATATAAAACTTATCGTTTTAACACGTGAAACAGTTAGTAGAAACCTAGTTTGATATTCTCACGGTTTGCGCGTGATCCGGTTCATCGCCTCCAGGCTCATCCTACCTGGTTCAGGGCTGTGTCAGTGCGCTGCCACGTGCATATGTCTTATGGTCCTTCCCGCGCTAAAAACTAATATAAGAATGTGAAGAAGCCTCTACGGTGAATACGATGCCGAAGAAACCCTTGGGTTTCCAGTCAGCAAGCGTATCCTCCCCCGACGGGCAGATCCTTGCGAAAATAACTCTGAGGGAAAGAATCGAGCCGTATCCCTCTGGAAAACGCCTTTACTACTCTATCGTCTTCAAGGGAAGAGAAATACTGGTTGATTCTCCGCTGGCCATGGATTTCAAGGACACACTGCCCCTTGCCAGGAACCTTGTTTTAACTAGGAAGGAGGAGAAGACTATCAACGAGAAATGGCAGGCAGTGCACGGCAAGTCCAGAAATATCTTAAACTTATGCAATGAGCTGCACCTTTGGCTTAAGGAGGAAGAGGAGCCGGGCAGGAGGCTGGAGCTTTTTTTCCGTGCGTACAATGACGGTGTTGCATTCCGCTATTTTCTCCCAAGGCAAGCTGGGATGGAAAAATTCAAGCTGGCTAATGAACGCTCAGAGTTCCACTTCGCGTCAAACCATACTGTTTGGGCAGCTGACTACGGCTCATACATCTCCCCCCAGGAAGCCCTTTTTGAGAAGAAGACTCTCAGCCAAATAACACCGTCTTCAATAATAGGGTTACCCCTGCTTGTTAAAGTCGACGAATCCAGATGGGTTGCGATTACTGAAGCCAATATAACGGACTGGGCTGGAATGTATCTTGCTGGGACCGGTGTCAAACCCTATGCTCTTGTTTCAACCCTCGCCCCCAGGCTCGACGAGCCCGGGGTGCTTGTCAGCTCCACAACCCCCCATCACTCGCCGTGGAGAGTCATCATGATAGGGCAGAGGCCTGGAGACCTGATAGAGTCGAACATAATACTGAATCTTAACGAGCAATGTGCAATCAGAGACACGTCTTGGATAAAACCTGGTAAGGCTGCTTGGGACTGGTGGTGCGGCGGATATATTCCTAATGCGAAGTTTAAGGTTGGCATGAACACCGAGACCATGAAGTACTTCATAGAGTTCGCTGCCGAAATGGGTTTCGAATACATGCTTGTTGACGCCGGCTGGTATGGGAGGCCGAACAACCCGGAGGCTGACGTTACTAAGCCTATTCCAGAGCTGGATATTCATGAGCTCATCAGGTTCGCAGGAGAAAGAAACATTAGGATCATAATCTGGCTCTACTGGAGGGATGTTGAGAAAAAGATTGATGAAGCGTTCCCGCTTTACGAGAAATGGGGTATTGCAGGGGTTAAAATAGACTTTATGGATCGCGACGACCAGGAGATGGTAAACTTCTACCACAGGGTTGTCAAGAAGGCTGCTGAACACCATCTTCTCGTAGACTTTCACGGCGCTTATAAGCCGGATGGTTTCCGCAGAACCTATCCTAACCTTATAACCCGCGAGGGGGTTCTGGGTAACGAGTATAACAAGTGGAGCAGCCTAGTCACCCCTGAGCACACTGTAACGATACCTTTCACAAGGATGCTTGCTGGGCCGATGGATTTCACTCCAGGCGGCTTCCGGCACGCTATCAAGACAACATTCAGGCCCCAGAACACAGGCCCCTTCGTAATGGGTACGAGATGCCACCAGCTCGCCATGCTCGTCGTCTACGAAAGCCCGCTGCAGGTTCTCTGCGACTCACCCTACAATTACCGGGGGCAACCCGGCCTGGAGTTTCTGAGGATGGTTCCAACCACATGGGATGAAACAAGGGTTTTAAACGGGGAGGTTGGCGAATACATAACCATCGCGAGAAAGCATGGTTCAGACTGGTTCATGGGAAGTATGACGAACTGGGAGTCTAGAGTAATCGAAATACCGTTAGGATTCCTTGGAGACGGAAAATATGTTGCACATGTTTTCGAAGACGCCCCGGATGCAAACGATTACCCGGATAGGGTTTGCGAGAAAAAGCTGGAAGTGGCTTCCGGAGACCTTTTGACAGCAAGAATGGCTCCGGGCGGAGGTTATGTGGCCCATATATTCCCGTGTAGCAAGTAGGAGCGGTCAAGCGTCATGCACCTGACCATCGGCCTCCCTCAGGTTTCCCCGATTAACAGCCCTCGGTTTAGGAAAAGCTAAAAACACCTCCTGTTAGAGAATGAGCCATGTGCAGGCTCCTGGGAGCAATTTTCGTCGGAACCGGCAGTGTTGAGCAATATCTTTTGAACTCGGAATGCTCCCTCTTCACACAGGCATTTAAAGGAAGGCAGTCAGACGGTTGGGGGATAGGTTTCTATCCTGGGGGAAGTGTACATGACCCAATGGTCTTTAAAAGCGATAAGCCGGTTTACGAGGATAGAGATGGCTTTGAGAAGGCAGCTAAAGCTGCGAAGGGCAGGATAATCATCGCGCACGTGAGGAAAGCCAGTAACCCTAGGGGGTTAGCGCGAGAAATGCTTATATCGTTTGAAAACTCTCAGCCGTTCAACTATTCAAAATACGTTTTAGCGCACAATGGCACGATCAATATTCCTGACGAGATTTCAAGGAGGCTGGGCCCCTACGCAAGGCTGATAAAAGGACGTAACGATAGTGAGGTATACTTCTACCTGCTACTCAGCCTAATCCAGAAGGAGGGTGATGTAATCACTGCCTTCAGAAAGGTTGAACAGAAATTGATGGAAATATTCACAGAGGAGAAGACCAGCAGGTTTGAAGCCCCATTCACCAGTTTGAACACAATATTCTCAGACGGCAGCAGGCTCTACGCCTTCACGAGATACCTGTATGATCCTGGCCCATCAATGTGCTATGGAGATGCACCGGTATACGAGATGTGTTTCAAATTTAACGGGGATCACCTTGTAGTTGCGTCTGAGAAAACTGGGTTGGGAAACTGGGTTCCGTTGAAAAACAATAATTTGCTCGTGTGCTGGGCTGACGGAGGAGAATTGAGATACAACGTGCTGGATTTCAATTTTAAAGAGGAATAGTAGACCTTAAAAAAGAAAAGGCTTGGGAACAATCCTCTTCAGAAACTTCAACACCTCGCCGCGTCTCCCCGCGAAAACCTCTATATCGTAATCAGCATATGACGCAAGGAAATCCTTTACTCTAACAGCAGGCTTAAAGTGGAGCTCAATCTCCCCGAAACATAGGTCTGGACCAGAATTGTAAGACTGAACACATCCCTTCGGGCCAACCGGGTCGGCCTTCGCCACGTCGAGACACTCCTCTTGGCTAACCGGGGCCATCATGGTCCTCATGGCTAGGAGGAAAACCTCGTTCTTCCCGTGCTCCACATAATACAGTATTCTCGAGCAGCCTGGTTGAGGAACATCCTCCGGAGCTACGCCCAGCTTATAGATGGCAGCACCGTCTATTTTAAACGAAACATGGTCGCTTGAGACCCTTAGCCTGTCTCCCGGTATTTTGTCGAAGTAATGTATGGGCTTAGTGCCTCTGCGCGTAGGAATAATTACTGTGCCACTCCTACTCTCCCCGGGGCGCACCTGTGTTAAAGACCAGAGGTTTACCCCGTTTCCTACTTCCCCCTTAGCCACCATAGCGTCCCTTACCCTAAGCCCTACATACTCTAAACCCTTCCTGACGCTTTCGCCGTGGATTGAGATTTGTCTCGAGAAGGATAAGTGGATCTTGGTTTGGCTCGCGAAATCCTCTAGCTCCGCCTCCCCGTCGAGATTTACGCTTTTCCCGCTGGAGCTGGCGATGGACCAGCCTCCGGGGTCGAGCGAAGGCTGGCACAGCCACTCTTCGAAACCTTCAGGCCTTCGATAGTAGAACCTTCTCTCAGGGGAAACCCAAAGCCTGTTGCCGCCGATGTTCCATTCCCCACCGCTTATTACGCCAAGCAGATTCTTCGAAACCCAGAAGGGGTTTTGCCTATTGCCGACGAATACGCCAAGTATCCTGGCACCATACTCTGTAACTATTGCTGAACCCACGTCGGTCTCCAACACGACAGTCTTGGTTAATCCTTCTAAAGCGGAGAGAAGCCTCTCCCTTCGTTTCCGTTCGGACATTTTGAATATTTATGATGCGACGATGGGAAATAAGTCTTTAGCCGATTCACGCCTAATTGTTAATGTTCTAAAAAGTAGCATTATATACCCCTAGAGGCGTTAAGTAAGAATTATGAAAGGTTTGAAACTGAAAGTTTTTCTGGGGGCGCTGGCGATGCTGGCTACTGCAACGGTTATTATAATCGGTTTTCAAAGAAAGCCTGAGAAAATGATGGAGTTAACGGTTTCAGGTGGTTTTTGGGCTAGGCGTGAAAAATACGAGTACTATTTGAACGGAAGCATCGTCTTCAACGACCTTGCTAGAAACAAGACCGGCTTCTCAGTAATGCCAAGTTCAACAAACGAAGAATTGTTGCGCAGGATTAA
This sequence comes from Thermoproteota archaeon, assembly GCA_038850115.1. Taxonomy (GTDB): domain Archaea; phylum Thermoproteota; class EX4484-205; order EX4484-205; family JAAOZP01; genus JAAOZP01. The sequence continues at coordinate 802 of JAWCMB010000068.1, read as the reverse complement.
TGGTCTTCTCGAAGCATATCCGGATGGCTTAAAACTTGAGCCGGGAAGCGGGGCAGACTATTTCATTTACAACCTGACTATTTACAGCAAGGGTAGGACAGTAACCTATTATTGGACGGATGTTAGTGGAGAACTGCCTGGAGAGCTCTCCTACCTCGCAAGCCTGCTGCGCGAATTGAACAGTTTCACATCAGGCTACTCGAAAATAGTTTTTTACTTGAAGACGGATAAGCTGGTTGTCAACAAGGGTGAAACGTTGAAAATACTCGCGATAGCTTTTAACCCTGCGCAGGAGGATTTCCCCTATGCTTCCCCAACGCCATGCAGCCCGGATTTCAAAATGCATCTTCAGGCTCCGGGCGGCGGGAGAATCGAGCTCTACCCGGTTGGTCATGATCCTGAAAAACCGTGTATTCAGGTTATTGAAAACCGTGTTTTAGAAGCAGGCGGAACCATCGAAGCCGAATACAACTATACTTTCAACGAGGAGGGCACCTATGTTTTAGAAGCCTTTTTCCCGTATGCTGAATGGAGTGAGACCAGGTACACTTGCATGCTTACAGTCATAGTACAATAGATAGCTGTCTAACCCAACCAGATTCTCCTCAGAACCCCGGCTGTTCATTTTAACCATGTTGATTGACTAAAACCTAAATACGATGTTGCGCATAGAGGGTACAGGGTGGTTAAGATGCCCGTGGTTATAGTTGAAATGTGGGAGGGCCGTTCCGAGGAGCAGAAGGAGAAGCTTATAAAAGGGGTAACGAGAGCCTTCGAAGAGATCGGGGTTAAACCGGAGTGG
>JAWCMB010000067.1:0-9029 GCA_038850115.1 Thermoproteota archaeon | reverse complement strand
CCTCAGGTCTCTCCCAACTGCTTCAACACCCTTAAGCGTTTCAAGTATTGAGCCGGAGATGACTACGCCCCTAACCAGCTCAGCAAGCTCCCCGTTGCGTATCATCCACGAGGGTCCGGCGGAGAAAGTGAAGGTTCCGGAGGCAGTGTCAACCTGGCCTCCTGTTGCCCCCCTCCCCAAAATATATATTCCCTCCCCTGCTTCCCTGATAATCTCCTCAAAACCATGTTCCCCCGGCATCATGAAGAAGTTGGTCTGCCTCACGATTGGGAAATGTGTGAAGTCCTGCGCCCTACTGTTTCCCGAAACCGGCAGGTTAAGCATGCCAGCTGTCTCCCTGCCTGTCATGAATGATTTCAGCACACCGTTTTCAACAGCTACGACTCTCCTCTTAATGTTGCCCTCGTCGTCGAATGGGACGAAGTATCCTCCTTCAGCAAGACCATCGTCAACTATCGTCACTATGGGTGAAGCTATCTCGCTTCCAATCCTCCCGGATAGTATTGAGTCTCCTGAGGAAACCAGGTCTCCCTCGCACGCGTGGCCAAAAGCCTCGTGAAGTATTAAGCCAACCATCTCCGGGTCAGCCACCGCCTTGAGCCTTCCCGATGGGGGGAGTGGTGCTTTAACCGCCTCCTTAGCCAGCTTACTGACGCTGCGCGAGAACTCTGGCCAGTCTTTACCCTCTATGAACTCCCAGCCGGCTACAGCGGACTCTTGGTCGCCCACCCTCTCCATCGAACCGGCTTCAAAAGCCACGCTCATGTGTCCAAAACCTAGCAAGGATGATTCATATTCTAGGTCTACGCCGTCGCTCGTAACAACATACCTCCAGTCACGCTGGACGCCTAGTCTAGTAACAGCCGACTTTACTCCCTCAAGGCTCAGCCCAGCCTTATTAACCTCTAGGGTAAGGCTGGCCTTCTCCTCGTCTGAAACATCCTCAGGCTTTTTCCTCAAGGCGGATTTGAAAACTCCTTTGCGGGCTTCTCTTTCACCCAGCTTCTCCACTTTCCTGGAGACTCTGGCTGCGGATATGGCTTTCTCAACAGCCTCCTTAACGTTTTCACGGTTAAGATCGTTCGTAGACGAGAAGCCGAACCTGCCGTCGTAAAACACTCTGATACCCAGCCCGGCGGAGAAAGTTTTGGAAAACTCCTTGAGAACCCCGTTGTCGATTGTGATCAACTCGTAGTTTGTCCGTTGAGCCCTGGCTTCAACATAGGTTGCACCCAGTTTTTCAGCTGTGCTCAACCCATAGGCTGCAAGCTCCTTCAACATTTCAAACATAGAGTAAAAATGGTTAACAGGCTATTAAGTCTTCCTAGGGTCATCGGGTTTGGATTACCCAAGCATCTGGCCCTCAAGCAACCGATTATCAATTCTAGAAAACAGTTTTATCCTAGCGGTTGTAATCCAATAAAGTAGGAGGCTGAACATTCATGGACACTGAGAACCATGACACTCTGGTTTTAGAAGATAAGCGGACTGGCGGGGATAAAGCTCCCAGGGTTTTCTCAATACTTAAGCCGGGCAGAAGGATGATGGCGCTGGGCCTCATAATCATTCTGGTTTCCTCAGCTGCAGCATACTTTTTAATAAGTTTCTTCGCAAGGCCCAGCGTAATAGGTATTTTAGAAGTCGAGGGGGCGCTGCTCACCAACGACCAAGCTGCCCTCTATTCTCAGGCGATAATGGAGGCGATGTTAAACGAAAGCATAAGGGGTGTTGTGCTTAAAGTAGATTCTCCAGGTGGCTATGCTGACCTGGTTGAGCAGGTATACCTGGATCTTTTAGAGCTTAAAACCAGGAAGCCTTTAGTCGCCTCCGTCACGATGGCTCTCTCAGGCGGCTACTATATTTCCGTCGCCTCAGACTATATATATGCGCATCCAAGCGCGATGGTGGGGAACATCGGGATCATCGGCGTCGGCCCTCCGATTCTAGTTCCTTCGGAAACCGTTCTCGAGAGCGGTGTGCATAAGGCTACAGGATATTCAAGACTGTTATTCTCCTTCAACATGAGCCGGGTTCTCGAAAACTTCGTTAAGGCTGTTGAACTTGCAAGGGGGAACAGGCTTAAGCTTCCTTCTAACGTTCTTCGCAGGGGCTCCATATACATGGGGAGCGAGGCTGTGGAAGCCGGGCTTGCCGACGAGCTGGGCTCTGTTGAGAGTGCTCTCAAAAGGGTCGCCCAGGCCGCTGGGGTAGTTAGGTATTCCGTTGTAGATTTGGTTGAATCTGTGAAGACTAGGTTTAAAGTTGACGCTAACGTTGAGGAGCAGGCTCTCTGGGTTAACCTGACGGTGGATATGCTAAACCAGTTTCATCCCCCTCCCTCCATCTACTTCCTTTACCTGCCCACTAACAATTCGCTCTACTCGCAGCCAATGACTGCTCAAAGCTTCGGAGGGTGGACTGGCGGAGAGAGTAAAAGCCTCGTTCTAGTCGACATGTCGCACGGCAACATGGTTAACTACTGGGATCTGGAGGTTTTAGCTAGGGAGCTCATGTTGAGGAACGCCACCATATCCCTCATGTCAAGCTGGAGCATGCTTGAGTCTAAGCTTGATTCCGCTAAAGGAGTAATAATAGCTGCTCCAACACTACCCTACTCGGAGGAGCAGGTTGAGAGGCTGAAGAGCTTCGTGGAGTCTGGGAAGACGCTGGTGGTAATATATGATCCCGCGGAGGAATACGTGAAGATCCCGGACCTGACTTGGCCAGTGAACTCCCTATCCATGGGCTTCGGCATATTCTTCAACAGCGGCTACCTTTACGATGAGAACCAGTTCTTCGGCATGTACAGGAACATATATATAGAGGGCTTCAGGAATCACACGCTCACCCTGAACCTCTCCAGAATAGTTCTTTTCACGTCAACAGGTATTTGCTCAACCGGTAAAGGTGTTGCCTGGACTTCTAACACTACTTTCTCATCAGTAGCAGAGACAGCGAAAATGTATGACGTGATTAGTGTTGTTGAGCTAAAGGGGGCTGTTATTGCCATAGGCGACATTACTTTCATGCAGGAGCCCTACTGTTACGTTGAGGACAACTATAGGCTGGTGCAAAACCTAGCCTCGATGATTACTGGCGGAGGAAAATGAGGCGTATAGAGGATGATGGTTTCAGAAGCCGCCTGAATATATAGGTAGCTCGACGCTTTAAGCACGTTTCCCGGTGGCTTGATGCTTGCGGAAGGAGCAGGTTTAAAATTAACGCATCAGCATAGTCAAGATTTTTGTATTATACTATTATATATGTTCTTTAAAAAATAATTATGACGTTATTGTACCGACGCCACCTCATTTGCCTCGTAAAACATTTTCAGTCAAGCCCATGATACTAAAGATTTATAAATAGTTAGCTACATTATTTTTCATGCCAAAGGTAGAGGAAATCGAGGGGATTGGACCTGAGTATGCGAAGAAGCTTCTTGAGGCTGGGATTAAAACGACGGATGATCTGCTTAAGGCCGGTGGGTCAAAGGATGGGAGGAAGATGCTTGCTGAGAAAACCGGGATTTCGGAAAAGCTGATTCTTGAATGGGTGAACCTTGCAGACCTCTTCCGGATTAAAGGCATTGGTGAAGAATATTCTGACCTGCTTGAGGAGGCTGGTGTCGACACGGTCGCCGAACTCGCCAGAAGAGACCCTGCAAACCTTCATGCTAAAATACTTGAGACCAATAAGGAGAAGAAGCTCGTAAGGAGGCCTCCGACGCTGAAGCAGGTCACAGACTGGGTTAAGCAGGCGAAGAAGCTCCCGAGGAAAGTAGAATACTAAAACCGGGCCGCTCAACCCCTAGGCTCCTTTTTTCCCTTTTTCTGGTTTTACATATCTTTTGGCATAGATCCCCCTCTGCCTTGGCATCGTTAATTCAAAGAGGCAACCTAATGCTTAAAATTAGTTGATGAGTGGAAAAGGGATCATGGGGTTTAACAGGCTTAAGGCGGATAGGCTTGCTGAAGCCGTAGCCGCAGGCGAAGAGTTCGCGTCGAAGCTGAAGCGAAACGGTGTAGTTGGGATTGTGTTCCTAGGCGGTGCCGCCAGAGGATACTTCAACAAGTTCTCAGATATTGATATCATTGTTTTCAAAAAGAGGGCGGCGAGACTGGGGATGAGGCGCGAAGACGAGGTCGAGTATAAGGAGTTTGTGATCGACTATGAGATTGCGAACTACGAGGACAAGCTGGAAAGCGAGTGGGACATGGAGGCTAGGTGGGCCTTCTCCACAGCGAGGATCCTCTATGATCATGAGGGTAAGGTTGAGAAGCTTATAGCTAGAAAGGTTCGCCTTAAAGAAAGGGAGAAAAAATGGATGATAATAGAGGGTGTAACTCAATCCGAATGGTACTGTAACACGGTTTCAGAATCCTGGGTCTACAGGCGCGCGCTAGACTGGGATGAAGTTCAGTGAATTTAAAAAACTGGTTTAAACAGGCGCCGAAAAACATATTATCCTGATTATAATGGCTCTTCCACCCGCATCTTCGAACCCGTTTTCTAATCCTTAACTTGAAGAGCTTGCCGATAATGGTCCTTCACTTGTCTTCTTCACTTACTTCTAAACCAGCGAGTCTCGCTGCAGAGATTACTTCGTCCCTATGGTCTCCTAGGAAACTTACTCTGTGGAAGCCAAAAGTGTCCCAATCATAGTTTTCCAAAATCTTCTTAGCATCTGACTCCACCAGAACCTTCACTCTACACGCTTTTTCATCCTTAACCATGCCGATGATTCTTCCAGTTCTTACTGCAATCTTCTTCTTCAACATGCTTATCTTGATCGTCGTCAACGTTTCCCCTACTGGAAACTCTACGAATGGTACTGCCCCCATTCCATGCGATTCGCCGTGTCTTTCTATTTCATATGGTAACGGTTCCCTTCCTATTCCAAACATCCTTGTGGGGGCAAAGCAGTGCATGTAAGTAACCCGGTTATGTACGGTGTCGAGCGAGTGGTTAGTCATTATGCTCGGCTTGTCGAAAAGATGCCTGACGAAGAGGGCGCTTATCCCAGAGTCCAAGTCGGCCTCGCAGATTCCGGTGTAGCTCTCATCCATCAGCCTAGAGAATGCGAAGCATGGGAATGCAGGCATCTTCCCTGTAAGGAAAAGGGTTCCACAGTCAAAGGATATTGCGTCAGCACCGTGTTTCCTCATCAATTCCTTTGAGGCCAAGTAGAGTCTAGCAGCGTTTTCAATAGCCTTCTCAGCAGTCCCAGGATGAATACTTTTTGCGTTCTTTTTCCATTGCTCAGCAGTCCTTTCCACGTCTTCAGGGTTCACTTTGCGATAATACTCTAAGACTTCATCCGGATGACGCCTAACGACTTCAACGCCGAAGACTTCTCGCAGGTTCTTACAGTAGAGTTCCTCGTTCCTCCTCCAGGAGTGTGCCTGATCCGTACCAACCAAGTCAATGTATGTTTCCTCTATAGACCATCCTTCCTTCCCGCTAATAACTTGGCTAATAATTTTTTCAACGTATGGTTTTCCAAGGTCTGGGCCTACAAGCTCCATTATGCCCTCCAGGTTTAAACCAGTCTTCTCATCCAAAGTGTAAACCAGAACCCTCCTGCCTTTCATTGAAATTATTCTTCTAAGCATGTCTATCGCTTTCTCAACATCTTCAAAATCCGGCGAGGATACCGGCAGAACTCTATACCCTTTACCTTTCACCCTGTCCCATATTTTCAGGAATACTGGATCTCCACCATAAGGATAATTCGCCAATATAGTGGCAACATTAAGCTCGATAAGCTCGGCTCCGGCGTCAACGATTCCAGGGTCACCGTATTGTCCGATAGTATAAACTAAAAGTCCATCGCATTCTTTCACATCCTCCTTAATCTTTTTCATCTGATCAGGATTATACTTTGTAACTGTCTCTTCATTGACAAACTCTAGGTCCATGAACCTTGTGCGAAGCCTCTCTAAAACAGTTCTTTTATACTCCTCATTATCAAACCCGATATACGGATGGCCTGCTTCAAAATCTGGTTTGCTTATAAATACGACGCAGATATTCATACTTAAGAATCATTCTCGAAAGCAATATTTATTTTTTGTGTTTTAAACACACCGGGCTTAATGTACTGTTGATTACTGGTGACGGTTAGTCTGAAATAGCTCGGTTACGTCACGATCTCGCGCACGGATCACCAACTTATACTCGCAATATGATCGGTATCGCCGTACTCATCCTCGGCAACAATGCTATCGCCTCCCCTTGCTCGAGCTCCTGCAGCCTCATCCTCTGCTCCCCGTTCAGGTGCATCGTATCGGCGGCCTTCTCGACGTCGCTGGAGTATTGTAACCTCAGGCAGACTATCGTCCCGCATAATCCTAGGATGCCCCTCGACACCGTCAAGGGCCTCTGGTCTATCAGCCAAACGGATTCCCCGAACTTCCTCATCTCCTTAAGCATCTTCTCAACTATGGTCTCCTGTCCCTCGAACTTAGCTGGAGCAATATTATGGGCCTCCTCGCAGACTACGATATGCGGTAAGCCTTCGTTGGGCTTCCTCCTCCTGTAGTCGTAGACCCGCTTCAGCGTCATCCACGTGAATACGTTCGCATCCCTATCCGTATCCATGTCGCTTAAGTCGAAGACGACCGTATCTGAGAGGAGCCTCTCCATCATGCCCTCCCGCTCGCCGACTGCGTCGAACACCCTGCCGATGCTGCCCTGAGTAAGCTCGCTTAGCCTCCCCATCAACGAGAACAGCTTGTCCCTGGCCTTCCCGGAGCGGAGGAGTATCGAATCCTCGGAATCTAAGCTCCTCTCAAGGAACTCAACGAAGTCAACGAGGTTCGGGCAATTATCCTCCTTAACGTACTTCAGGTACATCCTCCTGAAGATATGAGAAACCAACGGCCCGAACTCGTCCGGCCAGCGCGCGCTTATCGGCTTGGGAAAGCTTATGAAACGAGATAACTCATCGCTGGTTACATGAAGTCTGTTCAAGCCCGTTATCCCCCTGACGAGTATGCTTCTCGCCACTTCACCTAGGTTCAGCCACCCAGCCTCCTTGATCTTAACTCTGTAGGATGATGAGAAAGATGCCTTGACAGCTTCAACAGGAAACTCAATGGATTCCCATATCGCAGGCTCAGCGAGCTCATAGAATATAAGGCTAGGGGGCTCGGGATCAAAGTAATAAAAGTGAACGAAAGGAATACCTCGAAGCTATGCCACAGGTGCGGAAGGAGGGGGATTCGCAGGGGAGGCCTATTCGAATGCCAGAGCTGCAATTACGCGTGCAACACTGACTACAACGTAGCGATGAACATCATGAAGCGGGCCATGTGCTACACGCGCATGGAAGGGGCTGGTTTGACACAGCCCTTAACCCGGTAGGATGAGCCCTCGGGGCGACGAACCGGGAATCCCGCTGGCTTTAGCCGTGGGGGTGTCAAGTCACGATTTCTTCAAGCCTATTGTTCACGGCAGCGTGTTTAATCTCAAGCATCGGCAAGTCCATGGGAGTCTCTATTCTTTCCAACCGATGCCTTCTAAGGAGGCTGAGGTATTTTAATGTGAGCCGGCGCATCTCTGGGGATGTTGGCCCCACGCATGGGCACCCAGGTATCCTTGGGCTAACGTCGAAAACATAGAACTCGAGTCTTCTCTGCTCAGGATCCTCAGCATCATAGGCTATTGCTCCTTGAAGCGCGAAAAGCCCAATCATCCCCGGCGGGTACTCTTTTTCACATATCCTCCTGAATTTTTCAGCAGCCTTGTAGACTAGGGGTTTCAGAGATTCTCTCATCGTCAACCCATAGTGGCCAACCTCCTCGTTCTTAACGGGCGCGTCCAGAGACAACTGGTTTTTAGCCGGGAGCCCGAGTACGCCGTGCAGGTTGGTCTGCTTTCTGTCGTCGAATCCAAGCAGGTCGAAATCGTCGAAAGCATCTTTCAAAGCCCATCCTTGAAAGTTAGCGTTAAACTTTTGGCCTAGCACGTACTCCTCTATCCTGGCTCTTCTCAATCCTTCCTCGCTTATCACGTCCCTTCTGATAAGCTCTTCAGCCTTCTCGTAGTACTCCTGTGGCGAGGAGGCGTAGAAGAACGCTCTTTCAAGAGGCTTCTTCTTCTGCTGAACCTTAACTATCGCCAGCCTGTCAATCTCCTCAGGCTTGCTGAATCTCCGTGGCGTTCTTATTCCAGCCTTCTCCAGAAGCCGGTACTGGTTCCTCTCCTCAACACGTTCCTCAGCCCTAAGAATCATCCTGTTGCCGTATAATGGAACCCTGAAAACCTTCTCAATATTGTCGTAGCCAACGTAGACTGAGAAAGACCTGTTCGGAATAAATATGGTGTTCAGGCTTCTCATTTCCTCCTGAACCTCCTCCCTAACCATGTCTGCGAACCTGTCAACCATTAACACATGGTCGAAAAGATGCTTGTTGTACTTAGCATACAGCTCTTCCCTGCCCTTCTGGCATACGACGAGCGTCTTGAAACCCATTGTTTTCGCCGAGACACCGACCTCTTCTGCTGAATGCGAACCTAACACGCCGATGGTTATGTTATTAGCATCGTATTCTGCAACAATTCTGCGAGCCTCCTCCAACCTGACAGTCATGCTTATCACTAAGAATGCTTAACAGTGTCACCCTAATATTTCTTTAAACCTATTCTGCTCAATAGCCTCCCTTATTTCAACGGCTATCCTCCTACCCGTGGTCATGGGCACGCCATGCTTCAAATACGCGTATGGAGAACCATCCATAAACACGTTTGTCCCGGCAACTATCCTGGCCGAGATCTCGAAAACATAGAATTTCAAGTCTGGTGTGACGACAGTCTCCAGGCAGAAAGGCCCGAATATGCCTGGCTTGCAGACTTCCCTGGAGGCTTCAACCACGCTCTGCCCCATTTTAAAGACATCCGGCAGAAGGGACTCGCGCAGGAAAAGCGGGAAATTACCCACAATGGTGTAGGTTACCTCAATGTCCTGCTGTAAGCCAGCGGGTATCCTGGATACCGCGTCAACGTTCGACTCGTATCTTTTGTCAAAG
>JAWCMB010000066.1:0-9091 GCA_038850115.1 Thermoproteota archaeon | reverse complement strand
TTTTTTTGCTGACGATGATATCGTTTTATGTCGCACCCTATGTAGTGCTTATTCTCCACATCCCCTATTCGAAGTTCACTTACCCTGACATCTGGCTATGGGGGGTCCTCTTCTTCGCCATTGTTTCCTACCTTATTGGCTCAATATTCTGCAGCAGGCCAACCATCATAATCCGGATTTTTAAAAACCGGGGAAAGCTTCGAGCAGGTGCTTTATGCTTGCTGTTTTTCCTCACGTGGCTATATCTGTATCTTCTGGGTCTGCCTCCAGTCCAGTCTGCCGCGGGTTCAACCATGTATGTTGCCTTTTTGGCTTTTTTGCTACGGAGGGGTTTCAGTAAGAGGGTCTCCATATTGCTCACGTTCGGTTCTCTGGCGGCGATGGTACTCTCATTCATGGTTGTGGGCGGCATACCTTTGTTAAACCCTATCATCTTAAGGCATGCGAAGCTTTCGCCCGTTAAGGAGCTTGCTCTGCCGCTTTTCCTGCTGGGGGCTGTTTCATTCTCACTGAACAGGATGAGAAAAGGCGGGGTGACTTCATACGCATTGAGCCTTGCAGTTTTCACCGTCGGCGCTGTAATCTTCGCTCTAAACGGGGATATGCATGACCTGTTCGCAATCAGTCTGGGGTGTTTCTTTGTGGTTTTATACAGGTGTTCAAACACGGGCAAGATGCTTATCGTAGGGTCAATGACTTTTATAGGGCTCTTGGCGTCCTACCTTTTCCCCAATCTTCTTGGCTTGTTCAGGCAGAGCATCAACCTGCAGGTTTTGAGGCATATCCTCCTCTTGGTAGACGACCCGGTTTTAGGGTATACTAAGGGGGCGATCAGCCTCGGCCTAAGGCGTGATTTCCTGGGGATCCGTATGATATACGGCGAGGGGGAAAACTGGACCCTTACTTCAACATGGCTTGGCCCAGCCTACCTGGATCTTGGGCTCCTCGGAGTCTTCCTGACAATGTTCACATTAGGCGCGACGCTTGAGCTAATGCTTCAAGTCTTAAAAATAGCAGAAGATGATATTAACCCCGCCACCCTCTACCTTACCACCCTCTCAATAGTCGTGTCCCTGCTTGAGGATGGTGCCAGTCTACCAGTGGTGATGTTCATCGTTCTCACGATTTATGCTATTTTTTCCCAGTCGCCGAGGCTTGAACCACCCCGATCCGGTTATGAGGCAGGCGGCTTGAGGAGGCTTTTCCTCCCGCTACTCGCGATGTCCCTAATAGGTTTAGGGTTGTCGGCGTACGCATACTGCTCCGAGTTCGGCGAACTTAAGAAAGTGGTGTGCACCCAGGAGATTACTCAGCGAATAACCCAGGTCGATCTGGTTCTTGAGCTAGGCAGGTTTTACCATGTGAAGATCTTCGGCCCCGGGACAGTTTGTCTCGGCGGAAACATGACGATTCTTAGTGACACGGGTGGAACGCGAAACGTTTTAAGACAGGTTTCTTTCGGAGGCTGCCTATGGGAAGCTGAGGTGGACCAGATTGATCTCGGCTGGTTCAACACGGAAGAATATGGCTCAAGACACGTGGTTCTCTTGGAGCTTGCGAAGCCGCCGCGGGAACAGTCCAAGTTATATCTAAGGGTTGAAACTCCAAGCCTCTCACCCTGGGTTACGAACGAGGCTGTGATTCAAGTAGGCGTGTGCATTAACTTCTTTACCGTAGTATTGCTAGCCATCAATGGCGAAAGATTAAAGCACGCTCTAAACCTAAGCATTCTTAGACACTCGTAAGAAAGTTCTTTTAGCGTGCATTAATTAAAGCATTTTCACCGCCTTTAAAGGCCGGATTTTTAACACTTCAGGATTTAAAAGGCTTGAAGGGGCTTCCCCGCGGAGAACACGTAGAATGTTTTCTGCAGCGTTTTCCGCAAGCCTCCTTCTTGCTTCAAAGGTTGCGCTCGCTATGTGCGGAGTGAGGACAACGTTGCCCATGCTTATCAACGGGTTATCTAGGCTGACGGGCTCCTGCTCGAAAACGTCTAACGCAGCCCCAGCTATCCATCCTTCCTTCAAAGCCTTCACCAAGGCTTTTTCATCGACAATCGCCCCCCTGGATATGTTTATCAGGTATGAGGAGGGCTTCATGCTCCTAAGCTCCTTCTCACCAATCATCCTAACAGTCTCCGGGGTCAGTGCGGTTGAGAGGATAAGGAAATCAGATTCTTTAAGAACCTCGTTGAAACCCATGAATGTTATGCCCAGCTCCTCCTCAACGCTCGGCTTCCTTGTCCTACTGTAGTATACTACTCTCATGTTCAGGCCCTTGGCCCTCCTAGCTATGGCGGTTCCAATCTCCCCGAGCCCTATTATGCCGAGGGTTTTACCGCCTATCGCTGGGCCGAGCATGAACATTGGGGACCACGCCACCCTCCAGGATCCTTTTCTGAGGAAACTGTCGGCTTCAACAATCCTTCTCGCAACCGTGAAGAGGAGGGCTAGAGCGAATTCTGCAACAGCATCCGTTAAAACCCTGGGCACATTTGTAACGTAGACCCCCCTGAGCGTCGCCTCCCCCAAGTCTATGTGGTCGTAACCCGCGCTCATCGCGCTTACAACCCTTAGTTTCCCAGCTTTCTCCAAAAACTCCTTGTCTATCCTGTCGCTTAGAAGTATTAGCACAGCATCCTTATCCTCCACGTTTTTCAGCAGAATGTCTCTGGGCACAGGGTTCTCAGAGTCATATGTTTCAACATCACAGTGGTTTTCAAGCAGCCGTATGGCTGACTCGTGTATCCTTCTTGAAACGTAAACCTTAGGCTTAGCCACGTTCACCACATGCCACGCTTCAAAGAAGAATTTTATAAGCCTTAAGTTTACGGAGAGAGTAAGGCTGGAAAACGGTTTCCTAGCCTAGGAGGATGCTAAAACCATTATTTTCGGATAAGCGTCACCATGCTTCACGCTCCTCTCATGCAGCAGGCTCAACCCTATCTCTGAAGATATTTTTCTAACGTAGTCTGGCTTAAGGGTTATGAGCACAATCTTACCCTCATCCTCAAGAACCCTCTTCATCTCCAGCAAGCATCTGCTGTAGAAAGAATACGGTTTAATTCTTGCTATGGGCCTAGTACCGTAAGGAGGATCCGTAATTATCCTGTCAAACTTAAACCTTACGGCTTTAGAAAGCCTCCTGCAATCAACTTTTTCAAAGATGATTCTATCGGCAACGCTCATGGCTTCAGCGTTTAAAGCAGCACCCTCCAGGAAATACTCTGAAATGTCGAAGCCGTATGTCTTCACACCATCCACTGCAAGAGCCGTCTCAATCGGTATGATTCCTCCCCCGCACATCGGGTCGAGCACAGTCATTCCAGGCTTAGGATCTGCGATTCTAACCATTCCGTATGCGACAGACGGCCTGAGGGGAGCCGGATGGGTGAAGACAATATACCTGCCGGAAACATACTCGCTCCTAAATAAGCCTACGAAACAAACGTTTCCAACGATGTCCAGCAGGACGTTAACGTCAAAATTCTCCAGGTCCACTTTCAAACGATGCTTCTCCACAAGCGCTTGACCAGCCTTCCTCTGAACATCTAGGCTCGTATACTCGTGCCCGCCACGCCTCCTGCACGTCACTCTAAAAGAGGCGGCTTCACGGACCCTGCTGGGGAACTCCATCCTCATGATTTCACAGTATATTTCTTCAAGACCCTTCCGACTCGCGCTGATTTGGAACGCTCCGACATACTACGCTTCTGAGAGACAGGAGCTTTGAAGCATCGGGGGTAGGCACATCGACAATAATCCTTCCCGGGACGCCCTGCGGGTTCTCCTCAACAATGGTATTGGAGCCGATCTTTTCGCCTAGCTCTGTTTTAACAATATCCTCAAGGCCGGGTGGAAAGACTATGAGAAATTTGGGCACGATACGGCTTTGAGCAACACTAGCCTATAAGGCTTATTCTCTTCAGGATCTCGAGAGAAACCTCTGGAGTCGGGTTTTCAGGCCTAGACAGGTTTTTGAATACTCTTGAAGCATAGATTAGCATGGAGACATCGTCGTCGCTTAAAACACGTATTCCAACGTTTCCAAAGGATTCTAAGCTCTTCTGAAGCTCCGGGTCGACTGGGCTTGTCGTCAGCAGAATCAGCCTGTCAAGCTTCTTGCTCTTAGCGAAATCAATAAGCGGTTCAACACCGCTTTTTCCAAGCCCCTCAGAAGGCTTTGGCGCTTTAATCATCACCCCGGTGCTAATGTTTCCCCTCGTGCTATCTGTGAAAAGAATGTCTATCTCCCTCTTCCTGCTGAAGGAAACGCCTATTCTCCTCCTGCCCAGCAGATTAGCCTTCCCAATTCCGGTTTCAATAAGGCTTGAAACAGCCTTTTCTAAAATCATCGCTCTTTCAGACGGTTTTTCGATGTTGTAGAACCTTGTGATTATCTGGTTTTTAACATCGCTGTCGGGCTCTATTGGAGCAACAAGCCTAGCAACGGGTGGACCCATTTTCATGATTGCCTCCATCACTATAACCGTGTCAACGAAACTGGGCTGAGTAATTCCTCTGGCCATTCTTTCCGCAAGTATTTCAATGCAGGTGAAGCACTCCGCCAAAAGCCTTCTTATTTCTCCACCCGAGTTAGCCCACAGGAGTTTAACACCGTTCATCGGAAACATGTTTGAATACGAGCCGTCCTCCTTATTCAAATACAGTGCTTTCACATATTTGTCGATTATGTCCTTGGCTTCCTCCACGCTTATCTTCTCGAGGCTTATCGGGGTTGAGGAGACCCTGCTCACTATCGCAGGCGCCACCCTAAACCTCTGCCCCTTCAACTCTTCGAACATAACGGGTGTTAACAACAGGAGTATGAACAGCCCTCCGGGGCCATTGTCCACAATCCTCTTCAAAGTATGGAAGAAAACGTCGACATTATCCTGCACCAGTGTTTCAACCTCGTCTACCACGATTACGAACGGCGAGTTGCTGACGAGTTTCGACAAGTTCACGAGAGTCGCCAGAAACTTTAAAGCAGCCTCATCGGATTCCCTCAGGTAGTCGTTGGAATGCTTCGCACCCCAGCTCCCGTAGTAGGGGCTTGGGAACCATAGAACCCATTTCGCCAAGTTAAGATCGATAAACCTCCTGGTTTTAGATGGCTCAAACCTTGTTTCAAACATTCTCTCAAGCTCCTCGAGCTCGAGGCTTACGAGCCTAGTTATTTCAATAGTGCCTTCCTCAACCAGTTCCCTAACCGCTCTGAAATCGTTTAAAACCCTGTTGAAAGCCTCCCTGGTCTTAACCGCCTTCTTGCCTAGAACTGTTGAAAGCAACCCGATGCTGACAGTTTTCTGAAAGAGCTCGTAACCCATTCGGGATATCAGCATCTGGTGAAGCCTTAGAGACAGCTCCATAAGAAACTCCTCACCGCCCAGTGTTTCCACAACCTTAGACGTGAAGAAGATGAGGGAGGGCTTGTAAACAGAGTCCTGGATAGTCGGAATGTATGAGAAAGGCTGACCCGGTTTCTCTTGGCCTAGAAGATACTGCAGGTGCAGGGCCAAATGGGTCTTCCCGCTTCCAGCGTCACCTATAAGCATATCGATCTTAGGCTCCTCTAGTCTGAACGAATAATCTATCTCCTCCCTGATCCTCTTAAGAGCGTTAATCCTAGAGTTTCCTCCAAGTATCCATATCCGGGTGGGTACAGGGGTTAGTGGAAAAGGGTTTGCCTCCAGGAGGAGAAGGGAATACTTATTTGACGATTGCATAATGGTAAACACCCCTTGTAGTCCTTATTCCCTCATCCGGCTCCCCGCTGCCAGCGTGAAGCTGTATAGCGTATGGGTCGCGACTATTCAACTCTATTATCCTTTTGTCGAACTCATCGCCGCTTATATTTAATTCCCCAGATACTTTAAGCCGGAGATCCGATATTTTCACGTAAGGCGCTATTGGGCTGATTCCCACCAGGTCGCTATACTTTGACCTTAAGGCTCCGAGAAACTCCTCGTCCGAAATCTCTTTAGCCTCCTTAGGCTTAACGTATTTCAAAAGGGAGAGGCTCCAAATGTTTTCCAAGCAGTAGGCTTTGCCAGACTCTGTAATCCTGTATTTTTTAACGGTTTTAGACCTCCCCTTAACCTGCTCAAGATACCCTTTTTTAACAAGCTCCGTAAACTCTTTATCAGTAAGCCTGCCGGCTTTCTTTATCTCTTTTTCCGAAACTCCTTTACGAGTGTCGGCAAAGACCAGTGCAAGCAATTGAAACTCGTTCAGCCGATATCACCCTATTAAAGGGTACTTAGGTTATTTTTAAAGCTTGCCTGCTGGCTCGCTTAGAATAGCCCGTTAGCCAACGCTTCCCTCCCCTGGTCTCCGCAAAGGGTAGATAAAGTTAAATCCAATAAGGCGAGATATTTTTCTGCACGAAAACCGAAATGAGCGGATATGAAGCGTCAAAGAGGAAATCCCGTATATCCTTTCCAAAAACCAGGTTTAAATGCAGAGAATGCGGAAAATGTTGCATGGAAGACAATAAGGGCGGGAGGAAGATTGTTCTGACTGAAAGAGACGCTGAGGAGATTTCAAATGCAACTGGAATCAAGCTAACGGATTTCTCGAAGGGAAACGATAGTGAAGCCTACCCGAACGTTATGAAACTTATTGATGGAAAATGTTTCTTCCTAGGGCCCGGCAATAAATGTAGTATTTACCGAGCTAGGCCCCTAGTATGCAGATTCTACCCTTTCGTGATGCAGAAGATCGGGGAGAGATACGTGTTCCACGTAGACCCCTCCTGCCCTGGATTAGGAGAAGGCATGTACCTTGACAGAGAATATTTTGAGAAGCTTGTTGAGGAGGCTGAAGAACGTTTAAACAGGTTTGCTAAGCGGCTGAGGGTGCCCTACACCTAGAGTATTGCGGCTTGATTCGATGGGGAAAAATCGTTCCACAGTATTCGCGTGAGCGCACGCTAAATCTAGATAATGTTAAGCAAGACTTAAAATAACCGTTTGCAACATGCTGACTATTTACTGTAAACACTATCTATCAATCCATACAGGCATCTTGCTGCCCTAGCTACTTCATCGTCGAGTTCAGAGCATGACACTAAAGCATTCAAGCCTTCAACAACTATAAAACCCTCATAACCTAAATCATGCAAAGCCTTAATCGTTTCCTCCATGTTAACGTTTATGCTTCTAAGCCACTCCTGATTCGCCGGATCATTAACGTGAACAAGCTTCACTTTATCCTCGCATTTTTTAAGGTGCTCCATAAGAGTTTCATTCGGCGGCCGTGCTCCTACATTCCCAACTTCTAGACAAAGCCCAACATTCTCCGAACCTATGTCGTCAAGAAACTTGACAATAGTTTCAGAGGTCTTAAAATAATAATTTACAAACTCGACGGCAATATCAATACCCTGTTTCTCGGCCATATCCACGCATTCACGGAAAACATTCACTGTCCATCTATAGGCTTCATCAATACTTGCATGAAGGGAGGTTGGGCAGATGCCATACATGATTGTTTTCCCTTCAAGCAGAGAAGCAATTTCAATAGCTTTCCTTAGCCGCTTAACGAGTAACTGCCTATCCTTCTCTTCAGGAAGCACCTCTAACCCTGGAGAAAAAGTGGGGACGGTTATTCCTGAAGTTTTGAGACCCAGCTTAACCAGCCTATTAGCCAGCAAATCTGCTTCTCTCTCAGTCATATCAATAGGCCAGAATTCAAGAGGATACTCGCAGAAATCTACGTAACGCAGTCCCGACTGAGCAATCCTATTTAAGATTTTTAACAGCGTGAAATTGAATGTTCGCCCGGGCCATTCATAACACTTCCAGTATGTGCGAGTCATGATCGAAGGCTTCATAGGCATCACAGTTCCCTCCTCTCAACCATTTCAAATAGAGGGTTCTCCTTAACCTCTAGGGGAAGTAGAACTATTTCCCTCCGCCTTGCAGACTCATATATTGCCATAATTACTTCAAGCGTTTTACGACCCTGCTCCCCACTGCATGGATGCTCAACATTTTCCTCAATGCTTTTTATAAGCGCTTCAATCTGAAGCCTAAAAGGATCATATTCTTCAGCAACATTGATAGCTTGCCAATCTTTCTCTTTTCCCCCTCTATACCTTAGCGGCGGTCTACTTCTCTCATCAACCTGAACCATGCCGTCTGACCCATGGATCTTTATAGCGCAGTAGGGAACGCCTTTACTCCACCAATTAACCCTGCTAACGCGATTCAAATCCTTAAAGAGGCTTTCCTGAGAGAAACCGACTTCCCCGAGTTTAGGTACGCCGGGAGAAATTTGAGAAGTCTCTATGAATACTCTTAACCCGTTTTCAAATTCCATGTATCCGATGGAAGCATCCTCGACATAATGTCCATATCGACGCCGTTTTTCATGGGCATCAATCTGCCCGAAAACCCAATTTATTGTTTTATCGCTATTAATGAACCGTATTAAGTCAATAAGATGAGTTCCGTCTGAAAGAAGATCCCCCACCGTGGCGCCGTGAATAAAAACCGGTTCGCCGATTGCTCCAGAGTCTAATAGGTTTTTCGCCTCTATATATGCTTTTGAAAATCTTCTCATGTGGCCGATGGCCAGTTTCGTACCGGATTTTCTACATGCGGCGAGCATTCTGTCAGCTTCGGCAAGATTCACAGCCATAGGTTTTTCACAGACTATTCCCCTAACACCTTCTTCAGCAGCCCTTTCAGTCATCTCGCAATGTAACGTCGGCCATGTGCAAATACTCACGATGTCGAGTTTCTCTTTACGGAGCATCTCCTTATAATCTATATAAATGTTTTTAACATTATAGAGTTTACTGAATTCTTTAAGACGAAATTGATCTATATCGGAGGCAGCCGTTATTTCTAAGCCTAATTCTGCATACGCCCTTGCGTGAGCATTCGCTATGCCTCCGCACCCAATTACACCTATTCTATACATGCCTCGATGCTCAGCGAAAAATAAGGTTTATTTAAACCTTACAGGGGTGCAAGTATGGAGTTGGAAAGAATTATTACTAAACCTCCTATTAAGAACGGATAATTGATATCCATTGAGCCGAAGTATCCCGCCATGAAAGGGCCAATAATGTTCCCCAAGGA
>JAWCMB010000065.1:0-9111 GCA_038850115.1 Thermoproteota archaeon | reverse complement strand
AAGGCAATAAAAGCATACGAAGAAGCTTTGAAAGTCTACACAAGAGAACGGTTCCCAATGGATTATGCAATGACCCAGAACAACCTTGGAAACGCATACAGAACGCTGGCTGAGGTTGAAGATAAGGCTGAGAACTGTAAGAAGGCAATAAAAGCATACGAAGAAGCGTTAAAGATATTTACGGAAAAAGAATTTCCGGAAACTCATCATTTAGTGAAA
Source organism: Thermoproteota archaeon (assembly GCA_038850115.1). GTDB lineage: Archaea > Thermoproteota > EX4484-205 > EX4484-205 > JAAOZP01 > JAAOZP01. The sequence goes on along the minus strand of JAWCMB010000065.1, from coordinate 8,892 downwards.
CTGAATCTCGAAAAACTTTTATCTTTCTGTAAGGAAGACTAGTAAGCTTTCTGCTATGTTTTCAATTAATGAATATTATGAGATATCAGTAGCTATGCTTGGAGTATTAGCTAATAAATCGAATCAACCGTAACAACGATATTCTTTAAAGAAAACAAAAAAATAGGATCAAAAACTAGAAGAAAGAGATAGAATAAAATGAAGATATTTTACTCCTCGTCAGGGTCGGGCAGGTCCCAGTCAGGATCCACTTTCACTTGACCCAATGCTTTCTCAAGCATAATCCTCTGCTCAATGCTTGCAACGAGTTTCCTTGTGAAGACTGCAGCATCAGGATTAATAGAAATCGAGTCGATACCTGCTCTAACAAGAAACTCGAATTCCATGTTTAGGGTCCTATGGCATAGAGGTAGCGATTACCCATGTATACTGTACCATCGTTACCTATTGCTGGAGAGGATAGGATGGTTTTAAGCCCGATTTCGAACCTCCACTTCAAAGATCCGTCTGGATTTAGGGCATAAAGAAATCCATCATTGCTACCGAAGTATATTGCACCATCAGAGTCTATTGCGGGAGAAGAGAGAATAGCACTATCGGTTTTAAACTTCCACTTTAAGGATCCGTCGGGGTTTATGGCATAAAAATATTTTTCACCTAAGCATATAGTGCCGTCTTCGCCTATTGCCGGAGACGAGTCAATGATGCCCTCAGTCTTAAACCTCCACTTCAAGATCCCGTTTGGGTTCACAGCGTAGAGACGATGATCGCTACTACCTATGTATACCGTGCCATCTCGACCTACTGCAGGAGACGACCGAATGGGATACTTCCCAATCCTGAATTTCCATTTTAAAGTTCCATCTGGATTCACGGCGTAAAGGTGGCCGTCGTAGTTGCCGAAGTATATTGTGCCGTCGAAACCTATTGCTGGTGAGGAGTGGTCGATTTCGTATTGGGCCTTGAACCTCCATTTTAAGGATCCGTCGGGGTTTATGGCATAAAGGTAATAATCCATATTACCTACATATATTGTGCCATCTTCACCTATTGTGGGGGAGGATTTACGTATCTCATCTCCAGCCTTAAACCTCCACTTCAGAGTTCCATCTGGGTTTACAGCATAGAGGTAGCTATCCGTGCTGCCTATGTATATCGTTCCATCCTGGTTTATTGCTGGTGAAGAGTAGACAACACTGTTAGTCTTAAACCTCCACTTCAGAGTTCCATCTGGGTTTACAGCATAGAGGTAGTAACTGGCACTCGCATACACTGTCCCATCAGAACCTACTGCGAAAGAAGAGAGAACTATGCCTTCTGCTTGGAACTTCCATTTGAGCACATCCTTTTGTGCCCCTCTATACTTAGACCTTCCCGTATGTTGGGGGTCGTGCCCGAACATTGGCCACGGTGCCTCAATACTCATGTTGTTACCACCCTACCCAATCCATTGTGCTGAATGAGAGCTTCCTCACATAAAATGTTATCTTATCCAGCCTATAAATTATTACGAAACCATAGCCGTATTCCGGAAGGGCTAATCCTTCACTCCTTGCCTTTTCATAATGCGTCTGAAGATCTTCTTTAACTCTCTTATCAAAAAATGCTCCAATCCATCCCTTCATTGGCCCATCTGGACTCAGATTCTCCAACGAATACAAGTCTTCCATCATCTTTCCTCATCATGTCGAATATATAGTCTCCGCGGTTGCTCCCAGTTATATCGACGGAAATGGAAAGGCCTTTCGGAATCCGAACCTTCCACAAACTTATTCTTTAAACATCTCTGGGAAGTCTTCTCTTAGGAACCCTATTTTCTCAAGCGGTATTGGCTTTAACCTCTGAAACTTCTTCTGCCTCCTATCTACCCAAAATTTGAACTTATATTCGTGGTCTATCCTGTATCCGATGATTCCATAGCCGTCGAGGGTGAAAAGGTGGGCTCCGTGATCTAAGTACCTGTATATGTGGTTCCGAATCACTTTCTCTCTTATTTTCCTGTCCTTAACCGGCCATTTGATTAGCCCCTCAACTCCTGTCGACCACCAATTCCCCTTTTTCAGCATTCGAGCAGTATATCCTATCTTCGTGTTCTCGTAGAAATGCTTTCTCTCCATCGATGGGAGCCATGCCCTGAACCTCTTTCTCCATTCGCTCATCACCTTAACCCTCCTTATGCAGTTCTCAACTATCTCCTCTTCCTTAATCCCCACAAGTGGGTGTTCCGACTTAACGCAGAAGTCCACCCATGGTTGGAAGAAAAATTTGAACCCAGATGTGTCAAATCCATTAGCGGTAGAAACTTCACTCATTGCTTTTAAAGCGATTTCCACATCTTTGATTACAGCAGGCATATATCTAGCCAGCTTCATTTTATCCTCCTTATTCACGTAAATGTCGCTCCTAGGTTCAAGAATTATTTCGCCTAGGCCATAGTATTTGTGTGCCATGAAATCCAGCATAAACTCTCCTGAAGTTCCTATGAGAACTTTATTAGGCCATACCTCAACGTAATCTATGAAAACCGGATTATCGTCCTTCCAGTCCTTTTCCCAATCTATCTCCTTATGAGGCCAGCCCCAGAGATTATAGTATTCGCCAAGTCCGATCGTACCCTTTTGTGAAAGCTTAAGGATTGTTGGAAGTGATTCAAGGTCATACTTCCTCAACAGCTTTTTATAGTTGACTTTTTTTTCGTCAACAATATCTTGTAATTCGAATTTGTAACCACTTTCGTCTTCAAGTGCTCGTTTTAATGCTTCGGCCAATTCCTCGAACACCTTCAGTCACCTAATTCCATGATTTCTGCTTTCGTAAACTTCTGCCATATTATATAAATTTCTCCGTCCTTGGTGAAGCCGATGGCAATGGCGTAATAATTGTTCTCAGGTAGCTTAACCTCCGTCTCAGAAACTATACTAAAGCGTTCTTTAAGTGATTCCCTCGCATCCTTAAGCTTTGCCTCTAGATTGAGAGATTCCTCGTCAATGGCGTAGGCTGATTTAACTTCGATCGCCGAGGTAAGCTCAGTTTCACTTTTCTTAGTGAACATATCAAAGTAGTTTTCACCTTTGTTATAGCCTTCTTTATCAATGATTCTCTGATCTCCGGAAAGGCTGAGCACCCTCCTCACCTCTCCATAATCCATGACTTTATTCAGTATCTCACAAGATAAAACTCCCTTAGCGTGCTCTTCGTAGCCATCCTTCACTTCTAAGAATAAACTCTTGTAATCCTCAATTGATGTTGCCAACAGCTTTATCTTGTTCCCATCGATCTGTTCTACACTATAGGAGAACTGGAGCGCTTTTCCAACTCCTCTGTTGAAGAATTCTGTACCCACAAGGATCTCGGCTTCATCAAAGCATTTAAGCTCAGGCTCCCATTTCATGTACTTGTTGCACCACACCGTTTCCTCTGCCGTCACCCTGAACTCATGGTATATTCTGAGGATGAGCCTCCCGTCGTTGTCCACATCCACTTCTAACTCCCTTACATCAAGCCAGTCACCCAGCTTAACGTCGTAAGAGAAGTCGAGCCTTGACTCCAGCTCCCCTGTTACTGGGTTGGCAACGATGCGAACGGTAAGGGCCCTTTCATTCTTGCCTCCAGGGTTAAGCACAAAGACTGCTTGAGTACCACCATGATGCTTCGCGTCCGCCGCTATCTTTCCTTCATATTCGAAGCCCCTGTCGCCGAACTCTTGGAAGCCAGTTAACCTAACCTTTCCCGTGTTCTCGTCGAATAACACCCATCCTTTCTCAACCAAAGGTCTTACAGCGTCTCCTAGCTCACCGTATCCTATCTTCCATGCCTTTATTTCGTAGACAGGAGTATAGCCTTCCTTTGAAACTTCATCCACATCGAACTCCAGTTTGCCACCTAGCTCAACCTTCCTCACATAGTAACTGGTTCCCTTTGGCTCGCTGTGGAAAACACCCATATCGTCCAAATAGCCGATTCTCCTGCAACTCGCTAGGTAAATGCCTTCTCCCCCCTTCTGGCTTATCCAGATTCCGTCAACGGAGTCCCATTTCTCTGAAAAATGATAGTCAACCCTTCCAGCACCAGAACGTAGAGCAGGGAAGAGACTTGCTTCCTCAATCTTTCCAGGGATAAGCTCAACGTACTCTCCTTTCATTAAACCCAAGTTTTCAAACATTTTTTCATGTGGAGTAACGTAGGTAGTGGCTTTCTGCATGCTTCCAGCAACCCAGTACTCCTCGCCTCCTCTCTTAATAATCACGGTGAAAGGCTCGCCTCCCTCAAATTCATAGGCCTGAGCCAAGTCTTCAGGAATCCTTGGGTAGACCCTGTCTCCCGAGCATCTGGCTGCAATCCATCCATTCTCGACGGCTGAACACCAAGCGCTAAGCGCTGGAGCATCGTCTTCCGCCACGTATCTCAGAAATACTTTCTTAACAGCCTCAGCCACACTCTTCTCATAATGTGCAGGTATATCGAAATACGCGTTGAACAGTTTAAACCCGTTTTCAAAACTGTCTCCAACCTTCGCTAATGCTTTCCCCATGTTTTCAAGCTCTCCCGCGCTTAGGCCGGTGAGCCTCGGAGTCACTTCTAGAACAGCCTGCTCGATTTTAATGGAGTCTTCAGCATTGTAAAGCCAGCTTAGAAGCTCGTCTGCAAACCTCCTGCTGTCCCCGCCTATATCCCGTATTTCTACGAGAAACTTGCTCCAGTCCTCCCCCTTTAGATCCTTGGCAGTGTTCCCGTATGCCCAGAGCAAGCCTAGGAAGGCCTTCTCGCTGAGGCCGAGCCTTCCCGAGAAATCTAGAGCATCGTCGAGGTACTTGCCGGTGAACTCCACTACCGAGTTCAGCGAGACCTCGTCCTCCCTAATCAGGTTCAAGTATTCTTTAAACCTCTGGTTCTGCTCAGAAAGTGTAAGCGAGGCCGCGACCTCCTTGACCGCGAACCTCCCCATTGTAACCCCGAAATCCCATAGGGGCGGGGTAACCCAGTTGTAAACCCCCCTCAGGAAGCTCTTTATCTTCCCCTGCCAGGAGAGTAGCTTCGGCCCCTCTGTGAAAAGCCTGTAGTAGGTGGATGCGTAGACCACGAAGGATAATGCTGCTCCCACAACCCTGCCGATTGCCTTACCCTTCTCGTACTCGGTTGCGTTCTCCCTGCCGAACGCGATGAACAGGTCCCTCACCGTAAGGTCGGCGAGCAGGTCTAAAGCCGTGTTTCCAACTATAAGGTTCTGGCTGTCCCTAACCTTGTTCCCAAGGCTTCTGAAGAAGGAGGAGGAGTTCCCGTAGCCATTGCCCATAGCTCTGCTCGAAAGGTTGTCAAGCACATTGGCCACCTTCCCCATCCTGTCGTAAGCCCAGTAGGCTTCAACTATCTCCATGATGTTCGCCGCCACGCCAACTGCCATGAGGGCAGGGATCAGGGTTGAGGTGAGGAACGCCTTGACCTCAGCCAAAAGAGAGCCTCCTCCACTCGGTATTGCAAGCACCACCAGTATCGCCGTCGTTAGGATTATCTTCCAAGCATTCTCCTTAATCCCATCCCAGAATCCTGTCCAGAACGGTGATGCCTCAGGGTGGAGGTCGAAGAAGGCTTCCGCAACAATGTTTACGCCGTAGAGGAGTTGAACACGGTACCCTGAGCCGGTGGGGGCGAGTGAGCCTGCTAGGAGGACATTGTCCCCGAGGCTCCTGACTTGGAAGATGCTGGTGGTGTTCTCCCACAGGGGTGGTTTGGGAGGCTGGCCCACGGGAGTCATGTAGCCGGAGACCTGGTACCCGGAGACCCTTAGGCGGTAGTTTGCATCAAGGCCAGCATAGTTCCTAACCTGGATAGACTTTAACGGGCCACTCCCCTTAACTGCTAACGGATGGTAGATCAGGATTAGGAAGCCTGTTTCGCCAGACGGCTCAGAGAGCCTTGTCGCGTTCGTAATCTTGTTCCAGCCTATTTTGAACTCGCCCTGCAAATTATTTTCCATTACGTAGTTGTTGACGGTCTGGTTGTAGATTGCGAACTGGGTTGTGTTCATAATGATGCTCTCGCTGAAAACCCAGGTTTCGCCGACTAGGCTTGTCCTGTAGCCTTCCGGAGCCTTATTGGCCTTAAGCATGCTTGGCTCAACGCCGAGCAACCCCGTGGCATTCTCCTCCTCGAAGACGCCTAGGTTCTCCCAGTATGGCTCCACATCCAGCATCACCATGCCGCCCTTATAGGCAGCCTCAGATTCGAAGCTTGAAGCGTTCAGCTCCGTGCCTGTGAAGGTCAGGTGTGAAACAAGGTTAAGCTCCACCCCGCTGTAGTGCCCGTTGACCGTGGGCAGGGGCGCGCAGGGACCTAGATCCTGATGGCTGAAGGTGAGCCAGTAGAACCTTACGTGGGTGTAGTATTCTGCGTCGGGTATGAAGACCATCCTGGTCTCCTCGTGCTCCGGAATAAAGACGGTGTACTCCTCGTAGTGTTCAGGCACCACGAAGAAATTGGTCCATACTGAGATGAGGGCTTCAGCAACATACTTGTTGCCCTCGTCGTCGAAATAGCTTACCCTTATGTTGAGGTATGACGATGGTTTTGAAAGACCTATTGTGAACACTTCCCTCCTGGTTTCGCCCACATCAATATCGCCGACCATTCTGCTTACGGATTCCGCGTACTCCCCCCACATCTCCACAAGGACGTTTCTGGCAGCACTACCACCATTATTGCTGAGTTCAAGCGTGAGCCTCGCATGCTTCAGCAACGAGGGATCCAAAGCATGGGAGAAGGATACTGAGGGCGAGGTTGGGCCGACAACCTGGACCGTGTAAACAAGCTCCTGCTCCCCGGGCCAGAGGCTGAAGCACGCGTTCCCCTCGAGTTTCAGAGTAATGTTGTGAAGCCCCTGTTTAACAGCCTGAAGCTTGAAAAACCCGGAGAGATGATCATCGTCGAGAACCCTGACAGTACTGCTCAGAGGCTGGAAAGCGTCTGTCGCCTCAAGTGTGAGCGTGGCGTTAAGCGGCTCCTCACCACCATCCTCAAGGCTCTTAACCCCCATTGGTTCATAGGGCATGTACTCAGCCCGGTAGCCTATCTCCAGGGTCTCCCCGGTGTTCAGGCTTGTTGAAGAAATGTTCGTGTGAACCACCCAGGGCTTTTCTGAAGAAGGAGTGTAAACAGGGTCGTAGGCTGGGAAGAGAACCCTGTAGTTAACCTCCTGCTGCGGAACCACGACGCTAACCTCCTCATAGTGGCCTGGGACAGCTACAACCGGGTTACCCATGAAGTAGCCCCAGTCGCCCCAACTCTTCTTCACACGGAAAAACACGCATTTCTCGAGTTCAAACCCTGGGAACGTTCTGACCGCGAGCCTTGAAACAACGTCGAAGACAGTCCCGTACTCCAGGTCTTTGAAAACGTAGCGGTAGAACCCGGTGTACTTCTCAACCCTGTAATACTTGACGAGAGTCTCGTTCCATGTTTCATAGAGTATTCTGACGTTGGTCGAATTGAAGTAGGTGTAGTTGAGAGGCTTGTCGGAGATTACTGGTATCTTGGCTTTAACGCTTCCATCAGGAGGCTTCTCAACCCTCAGGCCGGTGAGGTTCAGCATGACCATGCCACCATCCGCTTCGACGGGGAGCGTAGTGTTTTGATAGATTTTTGTAAGGTTCTCTCTGATAGCCTGCTCTGAGTACCCTAGGCTTATGAACGGGGCTAAGTCTCTCCAAAGCCTCTCAGCCTCCGTGGGATTGAAGCCTTCTGGAGCAACGTACTCGCACTCCTCAATCGGCTCAGACTCTGGCGGGAGAGCATCCCTCAGATAGTTTTCAAGCCTGCCCAAGAAACCCTCATAGTCCTCCTGCTGGGCCAGAACCCTTGCAGTAAGCAGGTGGGGAGTGAAATCCATGCTTAAGGCTAGGAGAATTAGGAGTATGCCTGCAGCTTTCACCCTTAGTTTACTCATTTCCTCATCCTATGCTTTTTAACAGTCAGAATTGCGACGGGGACAGCTATTGCCACTATTAGAAGAGCGAGTAGAACAGTGTTCTCAAGCCTGAGCCTCTCAACACTCTCATTAAGCTCAGCTATCTGCTTTTCCTGCTTGGTAACGTTCTCCATGAGCCCCCAGACCTGGTTTTGAAGAGTGTCGATGGCGTAGCCGGAGTCCCTGACCGCTATCCTAAGCCTCTCGTTCTCCCCAGCCAGAGAATTAAGCAGCCTCCCCATCTCCTCAGCATTAGCCTTCAGAATAGTGTAGTTCGCTAAGAGAGCTTTGTAGATGCTTCTCAAACCCGTTTCAAGCCTCACGCTGGTTCCAACAATCTCCGAGCCAGGGGTAACTATGAAGACGTTAAGGGTTCCCTCATCCCTGACCCTGACTATGAGGGTTTGACCATCCCTCGTGACGTTCTCCTCAACGAAACCTCCGTCCCACTTAACCAGCCTAGCACCCACGCTCATAATCTCCCCGGGGTAGGTGAAGCAAACAGTAGTCTCATCCCCACCCACATCTATCGAACTTAACCTCAGCTCAGAAGGAGTTGCAGCAGGCTCACCCACAACCCTAACCATGAAGTCACCCGGCCTGCTACTGGTCGCATTAAGCGAGGTTAAGATAGTGTGAGTATCCATGTTGACGATGAAACTCATGTTGGCGACAGGAGCATCATCATCCACGCTTACCCATAGTTGCGAACCATCCAGAGTGAACATTGGAGCAATAACAACGTAGAACTCGCCGGTAACAACAACGTTGGGAAACTCGATTGTGTACCAGTCTAAGACACCATCTTTGAAAACACTGGCGAAGGAGAAGGACGAAGAGTATTTCATGTTGCCATTGCCATCCCAAATTTGAATGTAGAAACTTCCTGAACCCCTGAGGGAGCAGACGCCGTGAAGCCTTACGGATTTAAT
>JAWCMB010000064.1:0-9172 GCA_038850115.1 Thermoproteota archaeon | reverse complement strand
GCACACGATAACCTTGTCAACATGCCTCATCGCTTTAATAACCACGCTCGCTATGGTTTTCTCCTCGTTGAAGGCTGGGATGCAGGCGACCACGTGAGGCCTGTTCTCTAGGATTTTGGGCTCCTCCTGCTCCAGCGTTAAGCCAGCAGCCTGCTCCGCGCTCATACGTATCCCAGGCTCTCCAAGGCTAGACTGTTGACTCCGAGCCAAAACAGGTACTCAGGGTCTTTAAGCCAGCTTCTAACGCTCGGAGCCCATTTGAAGACCCCTTTCCTGCTGTAGAGCTGGAGCAGGCTGGAGGCATGCTCCCTCCCAAGCTGGAGTATCCTGGTTGCAGGGGTTTGGAGAAGCCTTGAAACAATGTTTTTAACGGCTTTAATAAGTAGAGGGTTCACTATTCTGCCTCTGAGCCTAGCGAGATCCAGGGTTGCTTTGAAAAAAGCTTTCTCAACCCCCTTGAGCCTCCTCCAGCCCCCATTCCTGTAGGCTTTCAGCCTCGCCTCTAGAAGGCTCCTGTATGAAAGCGGCTTTAAATCGTCGGGCACCGCTTTCTCCATTATTTTTTCCTCCGTATATGACGAGGGAAGATATAAATTTTTCCATGTAAAAATGTTTAGGGTCAAGCCTCTAAAAAGCCCTGCTTTTCCAAAAAGTTAACTAGAGAAAGATTTCAAACTTTATTTATCCTCATAATATTTAAATATTGGTTTCCACATTTGTAGGGAGCGTAGAGATGAAGAGGGGTAGGCGTCTTCTCTGCGCAGCGCTACTCCTAGGCTTGCCGCTGCTTCTTCTCACGCCCGTTTTCAAAGGATCAGCATCGCCCGACGAAATGCCTTTTCAAATCGTGAGCGTGACCCTGAGGGATGAGAACGGCAACCCTATAACTCAGACCGTCAGGGGAAGGTTCGTCTTCGTAGACGTTGTCGTGAAGAACGTGGAGACTTATGCTTACGAGAGCAAGCCTTTCCTCCTGATAGCGAGCCTAAGATACGGAACCCCGCCGCGCCAACTTGGCTTAAGCGGGTACAGGGGTTCTCTCGCTGCCGGTGAACAGGCCAACCCGACTCCTGGCTTTCAAATACCTTCAGACGGGCCGATTGGAACATACACTGTAAGGGTGATGGTTTTCTCAAACTGGCCGGCTCTCGGCGGGAGTGTGGCGGCGGTTCCCATGGAGAAGAGTCTCGTGGTTGGTTGAGCAGCATGGAGGAGGGTAGAATTGGAAGGGGGAAACCGGCTTAGGACCTGCGTGCTCCTAATGTTGACGGTGCTTCTACTTTCTTTTCAAACAGGCGTTTTGCTCCCAGACGTCACCTCCGTATCTACGAATAAGCCTGAATACTATAGGGGGGAGACGGTTACTATTAGCGGGAAAGCAGGGTCAAACGAGTGGGTCGCGATCCAGGTTAACGATCCGAACGGCGCAAACGTGTTTACGGACGCTGTCCAAGCGGGTGGCGACGGCAGTTTCGCCTGCAGCTTCCAGCTTTCCCTTAGCGCGCCCTATGGGACCTACAGGGTTTACGCCACCGGCCAGTCTGGGCCGGCGAAAACGACGACTTTCAAGGTTGTCGAGTATGTTGCTCCACCGCCTCCGCCGGCTAAAAAGAGTTCTTCAATAACCATAACGGTGAGCGAAACAATAGTAGCCTTGGGCGGGAGCGTGATAGTATCCGGCTCGCTGACCCCTGCTCTAAACACTGTCGTCGAGGTGAAAGTAACCTGTCCAAACGGGACAGAGCTTCCAAGGAACGTTTTAGCCACAAGCGGGGCATTCACGCATGTTTTCAAGCCTGACGTCGCTGGAGTTTGGAGTGTTAAAGCATCCTGGGCTGGCAACGACGAGTACTACGGTTGCTCAAGCAACACTGTAACCATAATAGTGAGGGGGCCTGTTGCTCTTCAAGTATTCGTCGCCCCAACGGTTACAAACGTGGGGGGCACTATCATAGTCTACGTCAGCACTTCTCCGCCGCTCGTCGGCAGGCCCCTGACGATCTCGTTCATCACGAATAAGACTTCCACGTGGAGCATCATAGGTGCCTTCGAAGTCGGCTCCGGTGGTGTTGCAGCCTGCCTGTTCACCCCCATGGAGACTGGGAAGTACAGGTTTAAGGCTGAGTGGACCGGGGACCCGACGTTCACGCCTGCTTCAGCAACCTCCTCCGAGGTGCTGGTTGTGGCGGAGGCTCTTGCTCCCGAGGATATTATTAACGCTTTAAGCCAGGTGAGCGCGTTGCAGAGGCTGGTTGAGGAGAAGGAGGCGGCGCTGGCTTCCTGTAGGGACGTTTCGCAGGCTCTTCAGAGGCAGGTTGAGGGTTTGCAGCATGATTTGAGCGAAGCCCAGTCGAGGATTTCAAGCCTAGAGTCTAGGCTGGCTGAGACGGAAGCCAGGCTCTCGGAGACAGAGTCCCGCCTAGTGTTCACAGAAATGGTGGCGTTCATCGCCGGCCTGATTATGGGCGTTGTAATAGCCTACCTGATTCTCAGGGGACGCTTTGAAAAACGCCGTGAACTCGTAGGTTCACCGTTGCGTCCAGCAGTATAGCCCAGACTGTTTCTTCAGGTTTCCCATGCAAGCCCTACGGGTTCTCACGGAACCCTGTTTAAACAAGGTTTGCTACTGAGCGGAAGCTGTAGTTCGCTAGGGATAGTAGGGTGAGGGTTGCGAAAACCCTTTTATCCAATCCTTTTTCCCCGAGAAGCTTCAAAGCCTCGTGGAGGCCGACTGCAGCATATATGCTTGTGGGAAGAGTGTACAGCAGCCTGCTTTGAACAGTCTTGTCTGCGAAAAGGAAGGGTGCCGCCGCGGCTGGCAGCATGAGTAGCAGCGTGTCGAAGAAAAGGTTGTTGAAGCCGAGCATGAAGACTGCTCCCACGGCTGAGAGAACGTATATCAGGGGGTTGCTCGTGTAGCCTCCGACGAAAACCTGCCTCAGCTCATCCAGGTTCCTGCCGAGGAGGAAAAGGTTTGAGACTGAGAGCGTGCTCCTGGCCACCGCGTAGTCCGCGTAGAACCCGCCGGTTGAGTTGAAAACCAGCTGCTTGCAGAGATCCATCGTCAGGCTGACCAGGATGAACAAAAGTATTGTTGAAACCTCCTTCCTCCCATACCTGCTTCTAAGCCCGATTGCGCTAAGCATCAGGTTCAACGGTACCAGCATAAGTATGGCTAGGATGAATATCGTCCAGCTCCAAGGGTGAGAGTAGAGCGCTAACGCTGAGAAAAAGATGGAGAGAAGGAGGAAACCTTTACCCTCACCCACCGCCTTGGAGAGGCTCAGCGTCATGAGAAGGAGGAGAGGTGTTGCAACCATGTTCGCAAGATAGCCCGCGTAGAGCCCAACAACTGTTTGAACGGAGAAAACGGACGTGAATGCTGAAAACGCTGCTAACCGCATGCTGCCAGAAGCCTTCTTCACGGAGAAGTGGGATGCGAACACCAGCATGCAGGAGGCTGTGAACAGGGATGCTTTCACCGCCTCTACGGAGCTTAAAAACGGGATTAGGCTTACGAGGTAAGTTAGGAATATTGCTGTCGCCCTCTCCCCATGCTCCACCAGCAGGTAGCCTGCCCCCCCTCCGGTTAACCCGAGCTTTTTAAGCGTGTCTAAGTATTCCTCGTAGAAAACAAGGTCCACGCTCGCCGGTTTCCCGGAGGGGTTTAGGGGAGGCGAGTATGGCAGGTAGGACAAGTAGAGGAGCAGGAATATGCAGGAGGCGAGGATGACCCTGCTGTCGAGAAGCCTGCTGTGGAAACAGTCCTCCCCGGCTTTTTTCTCAACCCTGCGCAGCTCCAGCCGTATGCTCCCTTCCTTAAGCTCAACGCGTCTGGCGAAGGGCAGTATGGCGAGAGGGAAGGAGAATAGGAACATTAGGATCGCTAGGCTTCCTAGAAGCGTGTCGAAAGTGTAGAAGGCCAGGGAGTCCAGCCTTGGGAGGAACCAGGTTGTGTCCGTGTAAGCCTGAGTGTGGAAAAGCGGGTATGCTGCCCATCTTAGGAGCGACAGTGCCTCCGCCACCATCAGGATGCACGCGTAGACGTTGAGGAAGCCCGCGAGCCCCCTCCTCAGGAGAAGGCGCGTCGTGTAGGCGGAGGCTAGGAGGATGAAGGAAACTATTCTAAGCCCTGCTAGGAAGGAGAGGATGGATGCTGAGGCGAGAACCGGGTTTAGGAGGGCCTTGAACCCTCTGGTTTCCCAGCCCTTGGAAAGCTCTAGGATGGTGAGGATTGTGAGGACCATGATTAGGAGGAGGTTAACGTAGCCGTCTAATTCTCTTGAAACAAGAGTGTATTCAACGATGTTTTGAACAGACAGTCTTCGAACGGTTTCGTAATGGTTTATCCTGAGCTCGTTGACACCTAGGCAGAAGGAGAAGGTTAGGGATAAGGCTGTCAGAACATGTGGAATAAGCTTGAGAAGCCTTTCGACCCATGTTTTCCCCCCGCCGCCTTTGCTCGGCACGTTGAACCCACTATCCGCCGCAAATTTATAAAAATGTTTTAGGGCTTGTTCGCTGTTTTTCAGCGTTGAAGATTAAACAACAGTAAAACTTATATTTTTGAGCAGTATCCTTCAGCCAATGAACAAGGATCAGGGTATTGGAGCAGTACTGCTGCTGGGCTCGATAATCGGAGTAATACTGTACTTCTGGCTCGTATTCCTCTCGGAATGGTCAACCTTCATCATTCAGCTCACCGCCTTCGTCGCAGTCGGCTTCGTACTGTTCATTCTCGGCTGGATAGGTTACACGCTTGCCACAACTCCCCCTCCGAAGCCGATAGAGGAGATTGAGAAAGAGGTTGAGAAGGAGACTAAGGAGGAGGCTCCTCCACCACCGCCTTCAGGCTGAGAAGGAATAGAGTAGGATCGTGTCTGGGGAAGAGGCGGACAGAGAGGGAAACGTAATCGTCATCAAAATCGGCTTAAAGCAGATTTTCCTAGTTTCGCTGGCGATAGCTTTTATCTCCATAGCCAGCTTCCTTCTTCTAGAGCATCTTAAGCCGAGGCTGAATCTGAAGGTCGAATGCTTCCCGAATAAGACTGTGGTTGTATCGGGGAGGCTGATGGACGGCTTCAACCCTGTTCCGGGCGAATACGTCGCCATAGAGGTGAGGGATAGAAACGGCACCACGGTTTGGATAGACGCTGTTAAAACCCTTGAAGACGGGCGCTTCGAAAGCGTTTTCCTCCTTAGCGATGATGTGGAGGGGGGTTTAAACGTCTACGCTAATACAGGCATCGTCAGCGAGAAGGCGAGCCTCATAGTCGGCTGAGCCCCGCTTACGCATGCGTGTTGGACTGGGCCTATTTCGCTTTTTTCAGCCGTCAGGTTCACGGTTTTAATGGAAGCCTGTGGGCGTTAAGCAGTTTATCCCGGATTTAGCCATGCTCATCTAGCGGAAACACGTTTTCAAGGTTTTTGAACGGGCTCGTTGAGCCCCGTTTTGTGGAAGGCCTGTTGCTCAGCCTCCCTCTTTCATAATCCTCCTGTTTTCCTCCGGCTTCCCCCCTGTTTCTCCCTCCTCCTCAGGCTTAGTGGGCGGGGAAGTCATCAGCCTGTACCCTATCCAAGCGGTTAACCCGAGTATGATTGCAACCAGTATGGAAACGGATAATTGTAGGACCGGAATAGGGTAGTAGTAAACCATTATCACGTAGGCGATTATCCCCTCGAGAGCCATTAGGAATATTATTGCGCCTATGATCTGGCTTCTTTTCAAGGTTCCACCGCCCGCGGTTTCTCAGCGTGCCCCGCGACGGTTGCCCCGAGCATGGGCAGATTCTGCTCCAAGCCTGTTTTAAGGCTTTTTTCCGAGGGTTCTTCACGTGAACTCGACCGGGGTTCGCCTACATTCATTCTTTCAACCGGGAGGTTTTTCAGGAAACAGAGGGATATAAAGTTATTATCAATAAGTATTTGATTTTTTAGAAACATGTTTACACCAGCTTTTTAACAACTGTTCTGAATGGTTCTTAATAGTTCTAAACGGTTCATCCGAAAGGTTCAAGCTTTTTTTAAGCTTCACCGAATACTTCAAAAAATATTCTCAACTCTTACGACGAGGCCTCACGCAGCATACTCTAAAATTTTCAGAAGCTGATTCTAACCTCGGTTTCCCTAGCAACATAGTAAGGAAGCATTTGGACACTCGGGTTTTCAACAGGCTCCCCATAGTTTTCAACAGCGAGCGCGAGAACGTTCTCCTCCTTCAAGAATGGTTCAGGCATGTAGAAGTCCCTCTGGGGTCCCGCCTCCATGTATCTGCCCACCAGCTCACCGTTCAAGAATATTTTGCACTTCGCCCCCATGGAGCTGAGCCTAAGCCTAAACGGGGAAACCGTGCCCTCCTCAGGCGTATGGGTGAACCTTCTCCTAAGCCATACTATGCCTCTCCTGCTCAACGCCTCCCCTAGGCTGCTTAAGCCCCATTTCGAGTCGTCCAGCCCTGGTTTAAACCAGCCCTCCCTCTCCCCTAGAAGCCCCTGCGAAACCCTCCAGCCGTCCTCGAGAACAACATCATACAGCCTTAGGCAGGGGTCTCTCCAAGCCCTAGCCTCAGGAATGTTCTCAAGAATAATGATGAACTCGTTTAATCCAGGCTTCATTAGACGTGTCACATCCACTCCAACGCTCCCCTCCTCTACGTAGAGCGTTTCAGCATGCTTCCCGTTTACGAGAAGGATCAGCCTACCCCAAGCAGGCAGCCCGCTGGGGGTCACTAGGCAGGCCTTCCTAAGGGTTTCAGGAAGCTCCGCAACGTATTTAAACAGGATGAGGCCCCTCTGGCCTGAAAGCTCCTCCAGACTCTTAAGCTCCCTCCAGCCTTCCGATAAAACTTCCTCCGGAAGAACCTCCAGAGGCTTGTTTAGAAGCCTAGCGTAGTCTATGCCGGCGGGTAAACCCGGCTTCAGAAAAGTGTCCATGTTCAAAACCTTGAACAGCGGGTTCTTAAGCGCCAGCTCCTCCTCCCCGCCTATGAAAACAGGCTGGTTTAAGCCGTTGGCCAGCATTATAAGCCCGTCGTTCCTGTGCCCGGTTGACTCGACGAGCAGGAGCAGCTCGTTAACCCCGTTTCTGAGAAGCATGCTGTCTACCTCAAGCCTAGCATTGTGCTTAGCATGGCCGACGAGCCTCCCGTTGAGGAAGACTGTAACATAGTCGTTGACCCTGGGTATGAAGAGCACAACCCTGTCTCCCCCACGCTTGAGAACAAAGCTGTTCAAGTACCATATGTGCCCGTTCCCAGTCATGCCGAGGGCCTCAGGCGGGGTGAGCCTCCCCATTTCAACCCATTTCCCAACCCTGACTTCCTCAGGGTCCTCAACCATGCTTCTCCAGCCCTCCTGAAGACTCACAGCCTTCTCCTCGAACACTCCCTCCGGAAGGCTGAATGAGTAGACCCATTTCTCCCCCTCGTATGAGCCCTCGACACGAGCCCCGTTGACCTCAACCCTCCTAGGCCTCCAGGGGACGATTATTCTAACAAGCCTGCCGTCACCCTTCTTGAACTCTATGCTCATCCTTAGGGAATCGTTGCTGGACGAGGATTCTCTCAGGAGGTTGAAGCCTGAAACTATCGCGATCCTTTTCCCCAAGTGTTCCGCGAACCATGTTCTAGCCGCGCGCTCCCTGCTTAGGGCGATAAGAACCAGTCTCGGGGGCACTTCTCCGACAAGCCTGATGAAATCCTCCTCAGAGATTTTGAAGCTGACTGTCTCCCTCCTGCCGGTTAAAGCATGCGTTAAAGTCGCCTCATGCTCCTCATCCGGCTCACCGTAGAGAATCAGGATTGTTCTGCCGTTCAGATCATACGAGTAGAAAACCTGGCATGTTGAAAACTCCAGGGTCCAGCCGTTAGCCAGCTTAACGTTCAGGGGCAGGACCAGTGTTTTCCTACTGCCCACCCTAACCCTCCTAACCCCCCGGTCTTTCAAACGCAGCTCCGCCTCAGCCTCCTGAATACCCATGTTAGAAACAAGTATGAAGGCCTCGCCCCCCCTGATCCTCGAGGAAACCCTTATCCCGGGGGCGTCGCATTCGACAAGCGTCTTGTCGACGACGGAGGATGCGAAGAACTCGTTGAACGACTCCAGCAGGCCCCCCATCAGCCTTATAACCCAGTATCTTTCCCCGAGCTCACCCCACTCCCTTACGGCAGCCTGGTAGTCGTATGTTGACGCAATGTTCTTCCCAGTCCAGTATCCGAAGTTCGTGCCGCCGTGAAACATGTAGAAGCTGACGAGGCTGAAGCCTTCGAAAACCATTGTTTTAAGAAGCATGTCTGTCCAATCAGCAGGTATGTCCCCCCTGTCGGTGGGGAGTCTCCCCCCGAAGGATGTGAACCACCCGCCTTCAAACTCCATGATCATCCTCGGCTTATCCGGCTGCTCCGCCGCTAGGCCTGCAGCCTCGTTCAAGGGCCACTGTAATGCCCACGGGTCAGGGTAAATGTCTATCGAGTCTACGACCTGTGTCCCCCTCAGGAACCTGTCAACGTTGTGCACGACAGGAACATCTATACCCCTCATTCTCGCAGCCTCGTAGAGCCTTAGAAGGTAGGGCACGTTTCCCCAGAAATACTCGTTCTCAATCTGGAACAGTATTACGCTCCCGCCTCTGGTCGCGAGATGCCTCCTTATCTCCGGAATAACGTGGTCGTAGTATCTTAACGCGTGCCTCATGAAGCCCTCGTCAAGGCTTCTCGGCACTATGCCCCTGCCTATCAGCCAGCCTGGGAGGCCCCCGAAATCCCATTCTGAGCATATGTATGGCCCAGGCCTAGCTATGACGTATAGCCCATGCTTCTCGCAGAGCCTCATGAACTCGTCAATATCACGCCAGCCTGAGAAGTCGAAGCAGCCCTCCTTCTGCTCATGCCAGTTCCAGGCGAAGTATATTGTCGCGGAGTTTAGGAAGGCCCTCTTCATCTTGACGAGCCTGTCCTCCCAGAGTGCCCTTGGGACCCTGAAGTAATGTATCTCGCCGCTGTATATGAACAATGGTTTACCGTTAATCCTCAGCGACTTCTCGTCAAAATCCACAATGCTCATTTCAACGCTCCAATCTGCAGGACATTACGATTTAAACTTAATGCTGGCGCGCGCTACAGTCGCGGAGGCACTAGGACAACCTTTATCGCCCCGTCCAGACCCTTCTCACTGTA
>JAWCMB010000063.1:0-9218 GCA_038850115.1 Thermoproteota archaeon | reverse complement strand
GAAGGGTGCCATTAGGGATTTAAAGCTCTTCCTAAGCGTGCTTACCCCCCTCAAGGAAGAAGGGAAGCTTGGGCCCCTCCTCTTCCAGCTTCCGCCAAAGCCTGCTGAAGCCTTCAAAGGTTTCAACGAGTTTTTGGGGAGTCTTCCAGAGGGTTACGACTTTGCCGTTGAGTTCAGGCATCCGACTTGGATGAAGGAAGATGCTTTCAGAATTCTCTCGGAGAATAATGTGGGGTACTGTATTGTCGACGAGCCTCTTCTGCCAGCATTGTTGAAAGTTACTGGAGAATTCTCCTACGTAAGGTTCCACGGCAGAGGGAAAAGACCATGGTACTATTATGATTACAGGGTTGAGGAGCTTGAGGAGTGGAAGGAGAGATTGGCGGAGCTTTCCTCCAAGGCTAAGAAGGTATACGTTTACTTTAACAATCACTTCAGAGGCTACGCGATTAAGAATGCTCTTCAAATGATGAAGATTGTTGGCGCTGCCGAGAAGCCTCAGGAGGAGGCTTTGAACAAGATCCTCAGCTATTTCCGGGAAGAGGGCTTAAGGAAGACGGTTAGTAGGGTTGAAGCAGTGCTTTCCTCCGGTGAAAAAGATGTCGAGAAACTGGTCTCCGCCTTCCTTGAAGGTGGTAGGCTAGAGAGGGCGAGGGAACTGGTTGGGAAAGTAATTATTGAGAAAGCTGGTGGAGAGAAGGTTGAAGCTAAGGTTAAGGAATACGTTGTTATCATAAGTATTCCTGATAGGCGGCTGACGCATAACTGTGAGGACTGGGTTAAAAGAATCGGTCAAAAACAGTTTTGCAAGCATGTTGCAGCCCTTTTTCTCGCGTTAAACCCGAAGGAGTCTTTGCGAATACTTACTTTGATTTGCAGAAACCTGGATAAGTGGGTTTTTGAAGCAGGTAAGGCTTAACCGTTTATCCCTCTCGACTACGGCATAAGTTTTCACTTTTCTAGTAAATTGTTTCGCCAATTGTTAGTCTTAAACTATATTAGGATGTTCTATTATAATTTTCTGGGTGTTGAAGATGGATGTAATGGAGGCGATTAAAACTAGGAGGAGCATAAGGAAGTACAAGTCGACTCCCGTGGAGGATGAGAAGATAATGGAGTGTCTTGAAGCAGCCAGATGGGCCCCCTCGGCCAACAATTCTCAACCATGGGAGTTCCTGGTGGTTAAGAACCCGGAGACCAGGAGGAAGCTGGCGGAGATACATAGGTATGGAAGATTCATGGCTGAGAGCCCTGTCGTAGTGGTTTTCATAGCTGACCCCGGGAGGAGCAGCAACTGGTATCACGGGGATGTTGCGGTTTCCGTGCAAAACTTCCTTCTTGCCGCCCACTCTCTGGGGCTTGGGACATGCTGGATGGGCGTGTTGAACACTCCTTTCGAAGAGCCTATAAAGAAACTGCTTGGAATACCCGATGGACTTAGAGTCCTATGTACTGTTTCAGTCGGCTATCCTGATGAGAAGCCTAGTAGAAGCAGAAGACCACTTGAAGAAGTGACGCATTGGGAAAAATATGGGTTAAAATCAAAATAACCATGTGCAAGTTTTGTATTTTATTGTTAGATCAACTTTCACGCCGCTTTAATTTTACGAATATTTCGCACAGCTCTGGTGAGAATTTACCTTAGCAGTTATCTTAATAAGATTTATTAAAGTCCTGTTCTTGGTAAAGCCGAATGTACGTCGCAGTTAGGGATTTCACAGTAATATGGGTTGGTTACGAGGATCTGTTTAAGGGGCTAAAGGATTTGGGTTTAGACAGGTACGAAATGTACGTCAACAAAACATTGACTCAAGACACGTATGAAGATATGGGTCACTTGGTGAAGCTAGGTTTTAACCTGAGAAACGCTAATGAAAGAAAAGAATTTCTGGAATTTTCTAAAAATACAGGTGTAAAACCATGCACTATATTGTTGGAAAACGATTTTTCAAGTGAAAATCTAGAGGAGGAGCTGGATTACATTAAGAAGGCGACGCAACTTGCGGATGAAATCGGGGTTGAAGTGATAAGGATAAATTCTCACATGCAAATAAGGGAAGAGAAACCGGTTGAAGAGTATGCTAGGCATTTTGTTGAAATAATGAGATACCTTTTAAAAGAAACAAAGGATAGCAGCGTAGCTTATGCCGTTGAAAATCACGGTTATGTCAGCAACGATGAACGTTTTCTAGATTACGCTTTTAAAGAGATAAATGATGAAAGAGTAGGCTTAACCTTGGATACGGGGAACTTCTATTGGTATGGTTATCCATTGAGCAAGGTTCAGGAGCTCATAGAAAAGTATGCTAAATTAGTTAAACATACTCATCTCAAAAGTTTAAAGTACCCTGCGGCTCAAAGGGAAAAGCAGAGGCGTCCCGGGGAAGATTTTCCACAGGTTGCAGTGCCTCTGTACGAAGGAGATATTGATTTTAAAAGAATCGTTCAGGTTTTGAGAAAAGCAGGGTATACTGGTGATTTAACCATTGAAGACGAGTCTCTAGGAAAATATGGTAGGGAAGAAAGAAAAGCGGTGTTGAAAAAGGACGTAGAATTTATCAAGAAGCTGATATCTGAAACTTAAATTAAGTTAGGTCATGAAGTAAGTATTTATATGCTGATTTCAATATTTGCGATGATTCGTTAGTCGGGTGGGTTTTCTTCAGTATTTAGATTTTTGGAGGAGTATTATGGCCTACAATCTCCAGCGTATGGCCACACTCCTTCAACGTAGCTTTCCTCAGTGCCCAGCAGCTTCCTACGACTCCAAGAGCCATGGAAGACGGGTGTATTGATGCATTCTCAATGTGAAGGTCTAGAGCTGTTATACCTCCGAGGCCGTGGACACCTATGTCAAGGCTGTTAACCATTCTTAAAAGATCCTCCTCCATCTCTGCAATAAT
This sequence comes from Thermoproteota archaeon, assembly GCA_038850115.1. Taxonomy (GTDB): domain Archaea; phylum Thermoproteota; class EX4484-205; order EX4484-205; family JAAOZP01; genus JAAOZP01. The sequence continues at coordinate 6,315 of JAWCMB010000063.1, read as the reverse complement.
ACTGTTCTCATGCCTCTGGCCAAGAGGCCTTAAGTATATTGCCCTCTTAGCTAGCTCAAGAGCTATTTCTGAAAAAGGAGCAATTCCCACACCCAAGATTATCGGAGGGCATGGTCTCGCTCCTGCTTTCGCAACACTCTCAAGCACTGTCTGAAAAATCTCTTTTCTTCCAGCAGTGGGTGGCAAGACTTTTAAGCTTGAAACAGTTTCAGAGCCTCCACCTTTAGCTATCACCGTTATCTCCAATTTTTCTCCACCCGGTTCCCAGATAATCCACGGGATGAATCTGCCAGTATTGTTTCCAGAGTTCCTACCTGAAGGGAAATCTATCACATTAGCCCTCAAGGGCACTTCCTCACTCGCCTCTTTAACAGCATCATTGATTATTTCCTGCAACTCCACTTCCCTCCATTTCCCCCTCTTAACGTAAAAGGTTAGAATCCCGGTGTCTTGACATATTGGCCTACGCTCTTTCTCAGCGACTCTGATATTCTCCAAAAGAATCTCCAGGATTTTTCTAGGAAGCTCCCTCTCCTCGTTTTCATATGCTCTTCTTAAAGCGTTTTTAACATCCTCTGGTAGAGATGTTTCGCAAACCCTTATTGCTTCAACCACGTATCTCTTAAGCTCTGAAATATCCATGTGTTAAACCTCCTTCAAAAGTATTGAGAGATTCCTATCGACTCTTTCCCTCAGAGAATCATAAATATCATTTCCAGAACTATCTATTGCAACAATTATCGGCCCTAAATCCTTAACCTTCAGATGCCACATTGCTTCAGGTATGCCGAGTTCTTCAAGCCAGTACACACCCAGGATGCTTTCAACCTTCTTAGCTAATAGTGCTGCAGCGCCGCCTGGAAGTATGCCGTAGAAAGCCTTAAACTCTCTACACGCCTCCCTAGTTTTCTCTCCCATGCCTCCTTTCCCGACAACTCCTGCTACACCAGTCTCCTTTATGAAGCCATATTCCCCAGCTTCCATCCTGAAGCTTGTTGTCGGCCCGAGTGAAACTATTTCCCATTGGGAGTTTTTCCTCCTGACTATTGGCCCAGCATGGTACTCTATTAAACCCTGCAGTGGGAAAGGTAACCTTCCACTGCTCTTGCTCTCAAGTATCAGGCGCTGGGTCCTATCTCTACTCGTAAAAACCTCCCCGCTAACATACAGAATGTCTCCAACCCTGAGCCTAGTAACTTCTTCCCTTCTAAGAGGGGTTTCAAGCTTATGTTCTCTAGTCAATGCGAATATCTCTATCATACCTCGATTTAACTTTTTTAGTAAATATGCCCTGAAACAATGAGAAAAATATGGGGAAAATGGTATTATGTGGAAGTCGAGGGCGGTGGAGGCACAGGAGTAGGCTTTTTGCTCTTCATTCTACGCAACGAGAGAGCAGCGAACACAATAATCACTACAGACACAATTCCTGATATGATCATCATATAAGTGTAGTCCTCAGAATACATGGCCCACATCTCCAGCCTCGGCTCATATCCGGTTAAGACAAGGCTAACAGAACTATCCGTAGAGTTCAGAAAACCGATCCACTGCTTGAACACGTACCTGGCGCCCAATAGGCCTAGCGGCCCAGGCATATTCATGGATAATGGTGCAATAAGAGTCACCTCATCCCCCTCTCTATACCTTCCCGAACCGGGTATTTCTATCGCAACGTTGGAAGAAACTTTTAGAGTATACGTCACCACGACCCTGATGAGCATTGTGGTGGAGTTGCTCGCTTCCTCGTTGTCGATAACCGTCAATGTGACTAAGTAATCTCCCAGCCCATGATAAGAATGCTTCACACTAACACCTGAACCCTCCCCGCCGTCTCCAAACTCCCATTTGTATGAGGATATGCTTCCATCAGGGTCGCTAGATGCCGAGGCATCAAATATAACGTCTTCGCCCAAGCCTATCCTAGTGGGTGTGTAGCTAAACTTCGCTATTGGCAAATAGTTCGTGCTGACCATGAGCACCATGGGCGGTGTCGTCCGGCTCTCGTACGAAATATATCCTATGACGTAGTATAAAGCGTCTTTCTCAGTCGAGGAAGTGTTCCAAGTTGAGGTGAACCTTAAAGATGCTCCAGGGGCAAGGGATGAAAAATTATGGTGGTTGCTCCAAACAGTATTGTTTCCCCTATGCACCATGAAGATGCATCTCCCCGAGAGGGGCGTCGAACCCACGTTTAGGGCGTCGAGCGAGATCTCCAGCTGATCTCCTATCTTAAAGTGTTTAGGTTCAACGCTAAAGCTTGTCACGTTCATCAGAGGTCTGCCGAGCCTGAACCTACAGGCCCTCCTGTCAAGCCAGTTTCCTGAGGTATCGTTCAACATAACCTCTACGTAATAGTCGCCAATCGGGAAGCCTTTACTACTCCAAGTCATTGTGAATGATGCTTGCTCTGCTAAATTATGAAGCGTTCTTAACGGTAAGCCATCAACAGCCTCGTCTAAACCATAACGCTTTATCATGATACTGGTAATAACATCTTTAGCCTCGCCTGAGTTGTTAAGCAAAACGTTAATTGTAATCTCTTCTTCAGGATCATAGACCGGCTTTTCAGTATTAACATTTAGTATCGAAATGGTCGAAAATATGTAGGTCACATCGAACTCGTAGTGTCGGTAGAACCTTGCTTCCTTTGTTTCAGGACTGTAATAGAATGGGAAGACGGTGATCACTAGAGTGCTGCTACCGTCTGGGTCAAGGAGAACTTGCCAACTAAAATCTTTTTCAGGATACCAGCCCGCAGCCTTCTCTGGTAATGGTATGTTTTCAGATGGAGCGTCTGGACTCCAGGTGACCGTGGAAAGGTTAAGGTCTTTTACTGTCGTAGGTCCAGATCTTTCCCTCATTATGACAGCCTGAACCCTACATCCAACAGGGTATTCCATTGATACGGAGTAGAAGGGAACCCTGGGCTTACCCACCGTGAGGAGTGTTCCGCCGCCCGGGATATCCACATAATCCAAACCACCGATTTTCTCAACAGTATACTCAGGTACGTTGACAACTACAGTAGAAATAGGAGTCTCTCCTTGAATTAGGCAGCTGAAGCATCCTAGTAATGCCAGAAGAAGGATTTTAGTCAATAAGCGATTATTCATAGTTCATCCCCCCGTCGGAAACTTAGGGTCTCCATAGTAGTTGAAGCACAGTGCCCAAACAGGGTCGCTAGCAGGTGGACGGCACTGATGTCTTTCATATAGGGTGTAGGCTTTTCCCGCCTTCACATGCCAGATGTTCCAAAGCTCGTAAAACTCTTTAGTTACGGTCTCGCTTATGCAACAGACCGTATTCTCCGTACCCCCTACAAAAACGCTTGCACCATGTTTGAAGCAAGCCTCTCCCGAACTATCACCAAGGCTCTCGTAATCTCCAGCGTTACAGCCCATGAAGAAAACGAACGGATGTTGAGAGAAATACCCCCACTCAGAAGCATACGTGATCCATAAGGGTGAAGCTCCGTAAGGATTCCCGTGGCCATATACCGTGATGAAACTCACCGCTTTTCCAGGATAATCGGAGTAACCAAGGTAGCTCACACGTTTGTTAGCCCACCAATCGGCATCACGCCATGTCGATACTATAACATAAAAGCTGCTGGAGTCGCCATTTTGGTTCTGTATTATTGTTATTCTCGGTTTTTCACCGGGAATAACTTTGCCTATTGCGAGGCAGTCGTGTCCTGTCGGGCTTCCAGTATAGCGGACACTATTGAACCAGTAGTCAAGGAATCTGGAGAATAGCCTCTCTCGAGTGTGATGCGTGCCATTCCAGTGAATTAAATTAATAGTCCTGTCTTCATTGCAGACTATCACCAGTTCGTCTTCCCCATCCTCATCCACATCACCAGCTACAAACCCGTCATTTCTCATATAGCGGACAAGTACACGCGTGCGGCCATCCCATACAGACTCTATGCGATCCAACCTTCTTCCATTCCCGTCGTAGAGATAAACACATTGGTCGTCATCCCTGATTATAGCGATTTCATCGCCGTAGACGTCTAGCCTAATGTTGCCAACCGCAAAGCCATCGTACCTAGTAAAGTCGATATCGAGAGGGAAAGAGCTAGAGAACCGCAGGCGACCTTCGTCATTCAGCAGGTAGATTTTAATCACGTTGTACCTTTCTGAAATCAGAATTATCTGGTCTCTGTAAACCCTGAACAGGACTTTACCTGTGGCAACCGCGTCCCAAGTTGCAAAACTTACTGAAAGAGAATCGATCAGCGAGCCGTCGGGCTCGTAAATACATATCGTGCCCCCTTCGCCCGTGTCCGGGTTCACTACGATAACTATCTCGTCAACCCCATCTCCGTCAAGGTCTCCAGTTGCCAGCCCATCGTAACGTGTGAACGCACATGGAAAACCACGAACCAAGCTTCGGTCCATGGACTCATAGATGTATATCCTGCCATACTCGTCGCTAGCAACGATGACCTCATCAACGCCATCTCCATCGATGTCGCCTAACGTGAAGGCGTCGTAATCAGTAAACCGGACACTCCATGCCCACCTTACGAAATTGCTCCAATGAAGTGTCTCTCCCGGAATCCCCTGTCTCGCTAAATCGTTAACAACATCCTCAGCTATGTCAACAGCATGACGTGCATATCCCCCATCCTCATATCCACTCACACCCAGTGCGAAACTCCTATCGAATCCATCACCAAGCACTACATCGATACTCGTTTGAATTGGTATAATTAACTCTCTCGCGTTTTCACCTATGATCCTGCCCAGTATGATGTCCGGAAGGACGTCCTCACCCACAACATCACTATAGAAGTTGTCGCAAAGTTTTACATTACCAGTCCCACCAGTAAATGCTGGCGACGATGTCATCGTGTATGATGGAACTATCTCCGTTTCCCCCACGATTAGAACATAGGCATCATTATCTCTCTCAGGATTCGGGTTTCTGAAAACGGAAGAAAGCCTACTGGCCCACTCCGCTCTAATTCGGAGTGACACCCCCTCCCCTGATTCCGAGACGATTGTGGGACCAAGCCAACTTGATGGTAAGATGAGTGACTTGATCTCATCTGCCGTCAGTTCTCCTCGCAAGTATCCTAGAACTCCATTCTTAAGCCTAGCCAATTCTGCCATCTTGATCAATAGCGTATTCACGCCTTCTTCATCGCCCGGGTTGTGGCTGAACAATCTTGAAGGGTTTGTAATGATTATGTAGTCTGCGCTTCCGAGGACTGACGGCATATCTTCAGGATGATGGTTCAGCTCGAAGCTACGTCCGTAACTCGTACCGCTGCACGAGAAGCTCACAGATGTGTCGAGCCAGCCGAATATGTAGCAATCGTCCGGTATGGTTGGAGCAAACAGTATGGGTACAGCAAAATACTGTATTGTTGCAACACCTCCAGGCGGTAATGCTGCTGCTCCCGGTGGTTTGAAAATAACGGTGCTGGTCCAAAACGACGGTGCAAACCTTACGCTCGTGAACCCCGTGTGAGGAATCACTTGAAACCCGGAAACATCATCACGGAGAGTAAGATTGTACAAAGTCTCTGTTCCTATATTCCTTACGAGCAGTGTTACAAGGTATGTCGTCTGGTAAACATCGTGCCTTATCACATTCCTCGTAACGTTGATGTCGATAATTCTATATTCGAGAGGAGGCGGCGCCCATTCAAAGCGCAAGATGCTGACTCTTATGCTTTGGTGACCATAGTTGCCTGAGTCATCCCAAGCCTTAACCTCTATCATATGCTCGGATCCAGGTTCAAGCCTTGTCGTGTTCCAGAGGTGAGTGAATGAAAGGCTGCTTGTCGGAGATTCTGGGACAACCTCCCTCCTGAAGAAATCGTAGCGGAACGAAGAATACTCCCACCTCCTAACTAACGCGCCGTCTATGTAAAGCTCAGCTTTCTGAACGTGTCCTGCAGGTATGGCGTGGTATTCCCTATCCTGAATCAGAGCCTCTATTCGAACAAGTCCGTGTACTGTCCCCCCATCGCTGGGGCTGACTATCCGCACATCCGGCGGATTCGCGTCTTGAAGCGGGTTGGCGATCGTGCCGTTTTTAACGTCAATAGCCCTGTTTCCGGCAGCGTCAAAAGCTATTGCATCGAAACTGTGGATCCCGTTTGGGTAGAGCGTTGTGTTGCAAACCCAGACGTAGGGCGGGGAGAAATCTATGAACTTTACCGCTTTATCTATGGAGAACATTACACCCCCCACACCAATGTTATCGCTCGCGTTGACCAAGATATTAACGATGCCGACAAGCCTCTCTGGGAGGAACAGGGTTACTGAGGGCTTCTCTTCATCCGGCGGAGGCATC
>JAWCMB010000062.1:866-9321 GCA_038850115.1 Thermoproteota archaeon | reverse complement strand
CCCTCCTCTGCTGAAAACAAGTGTGTGTTGAAGACTTAAATTTGTGCATGCGGAGATACCCTTATGCCAGGATATAGCCTAGTTATCATTGTCCTGGATAGTTTCAGACAGGATCACGTAAGCTATTACAACAGGGGGGTGGAAGTCTTCAAGAACGTTGCCGCCTGCAGGACGCCGAACCTCGACAAGATTGCGAGGGAGAGCGTGGTTTTCGAAAACGCTTATCCGGCTGGGCTTCCAACCATCCCGGTTAGAACGGAGCTTATGACAGGCCAGTTCACTCTACCATACAGGCCCTGGTCCCCCATGTATCCAACTGACGTAACTGCGGCGGAGATCCTTAAGCAGCATGGGTATGTGGCTGGAATCGTAACCGACACTTACCATCTTTTCAAGCCTGGGATGAACTTTCATAAGGACTTCGACTCCTTCATCTGGATAAGGGGGCAGGAGTACGATGCGTACAACTCTGGTCTTCCAACCAGGAGTAGGGTTGAAGACTACGTTAATAAGAACTACACTGAGCAGTGGGTGCGGCTGGTTGAAAAATATTTGGCGAACGTTGAAGCAGTCATGGAGAGTGGGGAAGACTGTTTCCCCGCGAAAGTCTTCAAGGAGGCGTCAAGATGGCTTAGGATGAACCGTTCACACGAAAAAGTCTTCCTTTGGGTTGACTGTTTCGATCCTCACGAGCCCTGGGATCCTCCAAGCTTCTTCGACAAGTATACGGATCCTAGTTATTCCGGGCCAAGGCTCATCCTCCCGATGGGCGGCGAAGCCGGGAACTGGGCGAGCGACGAGGAAATAGATTTCATAAGGGGGCTCTATGCGGGTGAGGCAAGTCTTGTCGACCACTGGCTCGGCTTCTTCTACGATACTCTTGAGGAGCTGGGTTACTTGGAAAACTCTTTAATAGTGGTCTTGGCTGACCACGGGCATCCACTCGCCGACCACGGTAAGTTTCTGAAGGGTGGGGACAGGCTTTACAACGAGCTTTTGAAGGTCCCGCTCCTAATAAGGCCTCCAGGCGGGGGAGATGGGCGTTTAAGCAGAGCAATAATACAGTTTCCGGATCTGCTGCCGACTCTGCTCGGCTTCCTAGGCTTTGAGAATGAGACTCACTCGATGCATGGGAGGAGTTTCCTAGGCGTGGTTAAGGGGGATTCCGACAAGCACCGGAAATACGCTGTCTCAGGGTATAACGAGGCTGTGGACAGGTGTATAAGGGACTCTGGATGGAGCTATGTTTTAAGGCCTGAGGGGCAGCCGGATGAGCTGTACAACCTGCTGGAGGACCCTAGGGAGACTAGAAACCTTGTCGACGAGGAGCCGGAGGAGGCTAAAAGACTCGCCTCAGCTTTCGGAGCATACTTTAAGAAGCGCGGCTTACAATTCGTTAAGGGTCTGCAGGGGAAGTATGAGCTTTCCTAGTTTCAAGAATAGTCTAGGGAAAATTCTTTCTAAAAGACTTTAGTTTTTCAAAACACTCTTCCTCATTGTTGCAATCGTCAACAAGTTTTTCAAACGGGCAAACGTCGTTTCTGCTTCTGTTTAAGATCTCCGGGACAAGCTTCCCGTATTCAATCCTCACGCCTTTCTTCTCTAAAGCTTCCAACCCCTTTCCGCTGATTACTTCAGCATACACCCCGGCAACATTAGCGTACCTGCAGAGCATTGCCGCTGCCCTGCCAACTATCTTGTCGGCGACTGCAGCCCCTGTTAGCTCACCCCCGTATTTTTCAACGGCTTCAACAAGCCCTATGACGCCGTACTTATTGGTGGCGTGAACCAGTCTCCCGGCCTTAACTATCACTAGGCTGAAACCCCCTTCTTTCAGCATCCTCTTAGCCGTCTCCAAGCTGTCCATTTTCCGTAGCCGTCTGCTTCAGAATGCCTTGGCCTCGGTGGAGAAATATAAGTATGCTGCTTCTCGAACGTCAGCAGTTTCCCACGGCTATCCCAAACAGACAGTTAAAAAGTTTTTTAAGCATGTTTCCCTCTTGAAAAACAGGAAATGAGGTTTAGAAGGTTTGGAAGGCTGGACTGGATGGTTTCCGCCCTAGGCTTCGGATGCATGAGGCTTCCAACGATTGGAGGCGACCACTCTAAGGTTGACGAGCCTGAAGCCATTAAAATGATACGGTACGCTATTGACCAGGGTGTCAACTATGTTGACACAGCCTACCCGTATCACGGGGGGAATGGTGAAATCGTCGTCGGCAAGGCTTTAAGGGACGGTTACAGGGAGAGGATTAGGCTCGCAACAAAGATGCCGATCTGGAATATTGATTCTAGGGAGGATATGGACAGGATCTTTGAGGAGCAGCTTAAGAAGCTTCAGACGGAGTACGTGGATTTTTACCTTCTTCACGCTCTGAATAAAAACACTTGGCTTAAGATTAAAAAACTGAATGTTTTCGACTGGGCTGAAAGAGTTGTTTCCGAGGACAGGATAAAGTATCTTGGCTTCAGCTTCCACGACGACTTTGAGGTTTTCAAGGAGATTATAGATGCGTATGACAAGTGGACCCTCTGCCAAATACAGTATAACTATGAGAATGAGGAGGTTCAAGCCGGGACTAGGGGGCTGAAGTACGCTGCCGGGAAGGGGCTTGCCGTGGTTATAATGGAGCCTCTCTTAGGCGGAGCGTTAGCCAACCCGCCCCCGGCTGTGAAGCAGATCTGGGATGAGGCTGGTAAGGATCCTGTGGAAATGGCACTGCAATGGCTTTGGAATAAGCCTGAGGTCTCAGTTGTTCTGAGCGGAATGACTGCGATGGAGCATGTTAAGCGTAACATAATGTTCGCCTCAAGATCGGGTGTTGGGATGCTTACTGAGGAGGATCTTAAGCTTATAGCTAGGGTTCACGTTAAGTATAAGGAGCTCCGCCCGATTCCATGCACGAAATGCGGTTACTGCATGCCGTGTCCGAACGGTATTGATATACCTTGGAACTTTGAGGTTTACAATAATGGTGTTGCCTATAACTCGATTGGCTCAGCCAGATGGGCGTACAACAATAATATTCCTGCTGAGAAGCGGGCGAGCGCATGCGTGGGCTGCAGGACCTGCGAGGAGAAGTGTCCCCAGGGGATTCTGATCAGCGAATGGATGCGGAGGCTCGATGAGGAATTAAGATACTAGCCGTCTGGAAATACTGTCTTTAAACTCTCTAGGAGCGTCGGTGCAGTTTATATATTGCCCGCGGTTTCCAATACTCTAATATGTTCAGGGATCCGGTAACAGTTTGGAATTCTGAGGATTCTGAAAAAATCACAGGTTTTCTAAGGCTCGTTTCCCCAGGGTTCGCTGAGAACGCCCAGGCCGGGGCCTGGGTTGAACCCGACGGCTGGACCCGGCTCCAAACAGTGCTCGTAAAAGGGGGCGTTGCAGTCAGGGTTCTTGAAACAGTTGTAGTTAAGGATGATGGTGGTAATATTATCAGGGTTGAGCCTCTCGAGGCGACTGGTGAACCGGAGGAGAGCCATCTGGAGGGGTCTTTCGAGAATCCCTGCTTAAAAACTCTCCATGGTCGCCTCAGGGTTCTCAACTGGCATCACAGTAACTCTCTGGCTGCGGTTGCCAAGAGGCTGGTGGGCCTAGAGGTTTTTTCCACCCTGCCTTCTCAAGAAGTTGACTGGGCAAACAGGGTTTTCAACCAGGTTTTCCACGAGTCTCCTTTAACCCTCAGGCCCTACGGGTATTTTGATAAGGAAACGGGAGAATACGTTATAACTCGCCCAGACACGCCTACGCCTTGGATAAACTATCTCGGCCAAGGAGGCTACGGTGGAATAATATCCAACACTGCCGGGGGATTCTCGTTCGACCGCGACCCCCGTAATCGCCGGGTTACAAGGTACCGCTACAATGCTATTCCGACGGATCAGCCTGGACACTATGTTTATCTCAGGGATGAGGAAACCGGCGAGTTCTGGAGCCCAACCTGGCAGCCTGTTAAAAGCAGGCTTGAATGGTATGAGTGTAGGCATGGCGCAGGCTATACTCGTATAAGCAGCAGGCATAATGGTGTTGAAGCCTCAATACTCTTCTTCGTCCCGCCTAACCCCCCATACGGGGAGTGTCCTGTTGAACTCCATGTGCTGCGCTTGAAAAACACGGGTGCCAGTGTTAAGAGTCTGAGCGTATGGTCTTACGAGGAGCTGTCCTTCTGGGATGCTTCAGTTGACACGACTAACCTGGATTGGGGTCAACAAATAGTTTCAAGCTCATACAGGAATGGTGTCATAGTCACTGGGGTTCAGTTTAGACCTGCTAGAACATTCTTCTCAAGCAGCCTCGCCCCAGACGGTTATGACACTGATCGCGAGGTTTTCGTGGGGAACTATGGTGACCTCTCCCGGCCGCAGGTGGTTGTCAGCGGCAAGCCGGGTTACAGTATTGCTTCGCGTGGCAATAACATTGCTTCTCTGAGCCATTTTCTAGAGCTGAGGCCGGGGGAGGAGAAGACGATAGTCTATGTGCTGGGGGTGACGGATAAGCCGAGCCTAATAACTGAAACCGTTGAACACTACAGCCTCATCGAAAACGTTGAGAAGGCTTTTCAAGAGCTCCGTGAAAACTGGTGCGAATACCTTGGGAAACTGACTGTTGAAACACCTGATGAGGAGATGAACGCTATGATAAACTTCTGGAACGCTGTTCAGTGCCGTGCTAACCTCTACTGGTCGAGGTTCGTCTCCCTTTATGACACTGGTTTGGGAAGAGGCATGGGGACTCGCGACTCTGCTCAAGACACGTTGGGAACCGTGCATAATGATCCTCAGCATGCCCGCGGTGTTCTTAAAATGCTTTGGAAACTACAGTTTAAAGATGGGCATACTTGGCACCTGGTTTTCCCGCTTACGGGTGAGGGGGGCCCCGGTCACGCTGCGGAATCTCCTGAGAAACCCCAGTGGTTCAGCGACGACCACCTGTGGCTTGTAATCGCGACCTGCAGCTATATTCGTGAAACAGGGGATTTCACGCTTCTAAACGAGAAGATTCCCTATCAGGATAGTGATTCAGAGGAGACTATCTGGGAGCATATGGCGAGGGCTGTGGGCTTCACCTGGAGGAAAAGAGGGTCTCACGGCCTCCCGCTGATTGGCTTCGCAGACTGGGATGACACTATGAATCTTGACCATGGTTCGGAGAAGGCTGAAAGCGTCTGGACGGGGATGCTTTTCTGCAGGGCTATGCTTGACCTTGCGGATCTCTGCAAGAACCTTGGGGACATGGATAAGGCTGGGGAGTTTGAAAGTCTTCACAGGGAGATGGCTGAAACAATAAACAGGGTTTCATGGGATGGTGAATGGTATGCTAGGGCTTACGACGATGAGGGCAGGCCTGTCGGCGTTAAGGGTGAGAAGCATCATTGGATAAGCCTTATACCGCAAGCCTGGTCTGCCATGGCTGAGCTTGGTGACGATGATAAGGCGAGGAAAGCCTTGGAGAGTGCGCGCAAGTTTTTGAACACGCCCTTAGGCTTAAGGCTGATGCGAGACCCGTTTAACACTGGGAAGAAGAGTGATGATTCTATGGATGTTGAGAGCCTGAAGCGTTTCGGCGGCACAGCAACTTATCCGCCTGGGCTTAAGGAGAACGGCGGCATATTTAACCATGCTAACACTTGGGCTATAGTTGCAGCCGCTAAACTCGGGTTGGGAGACCTTGCATACCAGTTTTACAGCCAGATATTGCCGCTTAGACGTAGAGACATGGATACTCTTGGGACTGAACCCTACGTATATTCTCAGAACCTGGCTGCTCCGGAGCATCCTGAGTATGGTCGTGCACGAAACTCGTGGCTCACTGGCACAGCCTCATGGGTTTACGTGGCTGCGACACAATGGATTCTTGGCCTGCGCCCTGCTTTCGAAGGCTTGAAAATATCTCCATGCATACCGGAATCCTGGGGAGGCTTCAAGGCCCGGAGGGTTTTCAGAGGTGTTGCATACAATATTTCCGTGAAACGCGTTGGCAGGGGTAACAGGGTCTCGCTCAAGGTGAACGGGACACATGTTCCCGGAGACGTGGTTCCCTTTCCAACCGAAGATGTGTCGAGCGTGGAAGTAGAGGTTTCCCTTGGGGGCAATAGTTGTCAGTGAACTCTGAGCCAACTCTGCGCTTTTCAGTAAAGTTTAAATTAAAATTTAAATGATTAAATCGGAAAAAGATGAGGAGGTTTCTTAAACTTCCCACGGACCCGATCGACGTTAGCCCGGATAAAAAGATTAGTCAGCTGACTGACGAAATGCTGTTCACAGGTTTTCAGGGAAGGAAGGTTGCTGAGGCTGTTCAAGTATGGTCAAGAATGCTTAAGAAAAGGAATATCGTAATATGGTTCGGTCTAGCAGGCGCCATGGTTCCAGCCGGGATGAGGAGGCTCATCTCCTACCTGATTGAAAGGAGGATGGTCGATGTGATTGTCTCAACTGGAGCGAACCTTTACCATGATCTCTTTGAAGCCTTGGGTGGAAAGCATTATGTTGGAACCCACTTGGCGGATGATGTTAAGCTGAGGAGGGAGAAAGTTGACAGGATTTACGACGTTTTTGCGGACGAGAACAGGTTCTACGAGACCGATCTCTGGATAGAAAAGTTTTTCGCCAGGACGCTTAGGGATGACTATCCCTATTCTTCCCGTGAAGTACTCTATCTTCTTGGGAAGCTTTTAAGCAAGCATGCGAAGGATAAAGACTCTATTCTTGTGAACGCCTATAGGAGCTCTGTCCCAATATTCTGCCCCGCGTTCGGAGACAGCTCCCTGGGTTTCTCAATAATGTTCTCCAACAGGAGGGAGAGGATTGCAAGCATCAACGGGAAGAAGGTTGTCCTTAAGAAGAAGAGGATAATCGTAGACTATCTTAAGGATGTTGATGAGAGCTCTAGGATAACTGAGAAAGCGAAGCAGACCGGGGTGATATACATAGGCGGAGGCGTGCCCAAGAATTTTATTCAACAAACCGCTGTAATAGCAAGCTACCAGACTAGGCACGATAGAAGTCATAGTTACGCGATACAGATCTCTACGGACATGCCGCAGTGGGGAGGCTTATCGGGATGCACCTTCGAGGAGGGTCAAAGCTGGGGTAAAATCGGGTTCCGAGCCCAGAGGGTCCAGTGTTACGCTGACGCCACCATAGTGCTTCCCCTAATAGTTCATTCTTTAAGCGAAAAGTTCAAGAGGCTTAGAAGAGATGTTCCGACGTTCGAATGGAAGGGTAGTGATTTGAAGATAACTTATGAGAGAATGAGGCTTTAAACATTAGACAACAGCCTCTCCCCTCTCAGTTAGAGAATAGTACTCTCTCTTCCTGCCCATGACTCTCTTAGACTCCTCTCTCCTAACATACCCTTTTTCAACAAGGTTGGAAAGATGCTGGTAGACCGTTGGAATCCTAACCTTCATACCGTATTTCTCCTTCAGCCTCTTCCAAACCTCGTACCCATACATGTTTTTTTCAGAAAGTAGCCTAAGGATCGCTGTCTTAGTAGAACCAAGTCTAACACCTCCGCTCAACTCCTCTATCAACATGCCTAGGCTGGACTTCCTGTAGGCTATTTCCTTCATAACTCTAGGGTCCTTGAGGCCGCTTCCCGTGACGACGCAAACCACCTTCGCGTCTCTCCTCAAACCCCTGCTTTTAACCAGCTTAATCAAGCCTGCTAGGGAAAGGCTTCCAGCTGGCTCTGCAAGTATCCCTTCTTTCTCAGCCAGTAGACTTAGGGCTTCGAAAATCTCTTTTTCGCTGACGGATACTGCAAGCCCGCCTGTCTGTCTTATTGCTCTGAGGGCAGCGTTTCCAAACCTGGGGTTAGCCACGTTCAAGTCGAATATCCTGCTTCTCGGCTCGGCTTCAGCCTCAACAGTGTCTAAGCCTCTTTCGAAAGCGTTTACTATAGGCTTGCAGTCCTCCGGCTGTACCCCAACTATTCCCGTACTGCACTTAGCGACGCCGAGCTCCCTTAGCTCTCTCAACATCTTGTAGGTTGCGTAGACTAGGCCCCCCTCCCCCATCGGGAGAATAACGTAGTCGGGCGGCGTCCCGCCAAGCTGAAGGAGTATTTCGAGCATGATTGTTTTCTTAGCCTCGTTTATCAAGGGGTCGTGCTCCACAGCTACGATAGCTCCCTTGGCGCTACGCTTCCCAAAGGAGTCGACTACACTGACTTCTGCACCGTATATTATCATCTGGTAGAGCTTCCCAAGGTCTATCGTGGGCTTAACCTGAACATGCGTCTTTAAACCGGCTTTAGAGGAGTATGCTGCCAGCGAGGCGCCAAGATTCCCAGTCGAATAAGTGGAAATCCTCCCGTAGCCGAGACTTAGGGCGACGGATACGAATAAGGCCGAGCTTCTGTCTAGGTAGGAGCCCGTGGGTTCAACCGTCTCATCCTTAATCCAAAGTTCTTCAACCCCAATGCTTCTTTCAATCCTCAACCCGTGCT
>JAWCMB010000062.1:0-856 GCA_038850115.1 Thermoproteota archaeon | reverse complement strand
TGCTGAAGCATTGTGTTTCCCTCCCCAAGGGAGATTCTGAACTTTCTCTCGACAGCCGGCAGTACCCCGCCATATCTCCATATTCCATTTTCCCCAAGCGCTTCCAAGGAGGATGGTTTAACCTCCAGCGTTAACCCCTGTCCACATTTATCACACAGCTTCCTTTCCACACTGAAACTATAGGCTGTTCCGCAGCCCGTGCATCTTAGAGCATGATTCAAAGCTATGCTCCGTCCTAATATATAGGGGGATACTTATACATTTCTCTCCCTCAATGCTTATGACAATCGTTTTCTCCCAAATAAAGGATCTGGGCTCAGCGTGTTCAATTAGTCGCCAGAGCATCGCTTAAAAAGCCATTGTGCAGGCCTGATTAAGGCAATCAGCAATCGTTTTATAGGGCTTCCTGTGTGAAGCCTACGGATGCGCAAGCTGGGTTCAAGAATGGTTCTCGCGCTGGCAATACTTATTATAACGATTATCTACGTAAGCCTGCTTATGGTGCAACGGGCTGAGAGAAGAGTGTCACAGGGAAACTCAAGCAATATCGCGGAGTATTTCAAAACAGTTTCTCTGAAGAAACTGGAGGTCAAGTTCTTCGGATGGGTTACTCCCGACGATGAAAGCGTCAATGGTTTCTTGGCTAATGCTGACAAGTTCACTTGGGTTTCTCCAACGGGGTCAATAGTTAATGAAGACGGTGTTTTCACCCCCAGAGTAGACAGTAGGATTGTCGAGGCTGCTAGAAGGAGTAACGTGAGCATAGTTCCACTTGTAGCAAACTCGGGCTTCGACAGGAGCTTGGCTCATAGAATCCTGACGGACCCGGAGGTTGGAAGACGCACGATAGAAAGCA
>JAWCMB010000061.1:0-9396 GCA_038850115.1 Thermoproteota archaeon | reverse complement strand
TATGCCGTCAAGCTTACCTTTAAGCTCAGGAATAACCTCGCCTATTGCTATTGCTGCCCCAGTAGTTGTGGGTATTATTGAAAGGGCTGCTGCCCTTGCCCTCCTCAAATCCTTGTGAACAAGGTCAAGCGTTCTCTGGTCGTTTGTATATGCGTGGATAGTTGTCATAAGTCCTCTTACTACTCCAAAATTCTTGTGGAGGACTTTGAGCATTGGTGCGAGAGAGTTTGTCGTGCATGACGCCATGGAGACTATATGGTGTTTAGCTGGATCATAAGTTTCATGATTGACTCCAATAACTATCGTCGCGTCAGGTTTTTTCGCAGGAGCGGTTATAATGACTTTTTTGGCTCCCCCTTGAAAGTGCTTGCTAGCGTTCTCTCTATCTGTGAATAAGCCAGTGGATTCGATGACTATGTCCACGCCGTGGTCCTTCCAAGGTATTAGCGCAGGGTCTTTCTGCATGAGGACTTTAAGCTCTCTACCATCTACTTTTATCACATTTTCGCCTACATCAACCTTGTTCTTAAGCTGGCCGTGGATCGAGTCGTACTTCAACAGGTGGGCGTTGGTCTTAGTGTCAGCTATATCGTTTATCGCAACCACTTCGAATGTTTTACCATACTCGAGGTCTTCGAGGGCCGCCCTGTAGAACAGTCTGCCGATTCTTCCAAACCCGTTAATACCTACTTTTATCGTCATTTTCCCTTAGAGGCTTCCTCCGGGTATTTAAAAACTTAACGTGGAGTACGCGCTAAGCAGTGAGCCTTATCTGTGTCAGAATTAAAGCCCCTGCCAGTTCTGCGAAAGAGTGAGAAAGATCAAGGCCTCCTCGGTAGGAAGTTGGTGTAATGTCTTTAACGAATATTAGGTAAAAAAAAGTCTTTAAGCAACTCTTTTAAACACGTTTCCTGCTTGAACATTATTGGAAATGAGAAGCCGACATGAAAACTTCCTCATTTATGACGTAGTGTACTCATGGATTAAAGATATGCTAAAAAGAGGATATGCGAAATTTAGAGAAACATTTCATGTGTTACAAGGCGAAACCTCTGACGATTGGCGTCCACGCAGCAGAATTTTAATAGTCTCCGAAATATTTTTAGAGGAGTGTTTAAATAATGCTAGTTATGACAAGCCCGGAGCGTTTTTAAATTGAAAGTATTAATTTTAACAGATTATTTCTATCCACATATTGGAGGAGGCGTTGAAAAAGTAGTTTTCGAGGTATCCAGAAGGCTTGTAAAAATGGGGGTTAACGTAATAATCTTAACGCTTAATACAAAAAAGGCGAGGAACTTCGAGATCTTGGAAGGGATCAGGGTTTACCGATGCAACCCTATAAACCTAACTGAAGCCACTAAAACCCAATTAACGATCTCTTTTTCCCTACCTTTGAAAATGATAGAAATCTGCAAAAGGGAGAAGCCAGACATCATACATGCAAATAATAGGTTCTTCTTCACCACCGTATGTGCTGTTGCTTTGAAAATTTTAATAAAGAAGCCACTTATAACCACATTACACTTAGGACCCATGTTTTTCAGAAGAAGATTATTCGACTTCTACATAAGAATATATGATAAAACGCTCTCAAGGTGGATTTTTAATAATAGTGATAAGTTATTAGCCGTCAGCACTTCGGTGATGAAACATGCTCTTAACTCGGGTGCATCCCGTGAAAGAATAAAAGTTATCCCTAATGGTGTAGACATCAGCGAATTTAGGCCAAGAGAAGGGTTCAAAGGCAATAGAATAAGGAGGATTGTTTTTATAGGCCGCCTGTTTCCGAATAAGGGTGCCCAATACCTTATTGAGGCTGCACCCATTATACTTTCAAAGCACCCTGCCACCGAGTTTGTTGTCATTGGAAATGGGCCTATGAAAATGGACCTGATTAGGCTAGCTAGAAGATTGAACGTCGAACAGGCCTTCAGATTCCTAGGCATTGTTCAAAGCGTTCCCGAAATACTTAAGGAATGTGACATTTTCGTACGGCCATCCTTAACAGAGGGTATGCCCCTAACGATATTAGAAGCCATGGCTTGCCGCCTACCAATTGTAGCTTCAAAAATTCCTGGAGTTTCTGAAATAGTTAAAGATGGAGAAACGGGTATTCTCATTGAACCTGGTAATATTAGGCATCTAAGCGAAGCTTTGAACAGGCTTCTTGAAGACAAAGATTATGCTGAGAGGATTAAAAATAATGCATACAACTTTGTTAGAAATCATTATAGCTGGGACAGAGTTGCCGAGGAATACTTTAAAATCTATAATGAGGTTTTAAAAAGATAAGTCCTTTCTCAACAAACCTCTCTGTTTTTTCATCGCTGCAAAAGGGCATATACGTTATAAAGGAAGAAAATGAGTTTGGATAAGCCCTTTACAGAGTGCGCTCTGTTTCTCGAATTCTTCGGGTTTAGCATAATGCAAATATAGCGTGCATTAACAATAGTGAAACAGACTATATAGAGAGCGCCCTAGGTAAACAGTTATTCCCTATGCTTTTCTCTAGAGATTTTCAACACGGTGCTTGCGTTAAAGTAGGATGGAATCCGGCCGGTCATCAGCATGGCGCAGACCTCTGAGCTAAGCCCTTTTGAAACAATCATGTTGAACGCTCTCCAAGTTAAAACGGATACTGCAAGCATTCTCCTAGTGTCCACAAGAAGGATCCTCCACTTCCTGCAAAAGTTTGCTGCATCCTTAAAAACCTCCACCCTGCCGAAATGCGTTGCCCTTGCATACATTCCCCGTCTAGACTTCACCCTCGCCCTTGACAACGCTACGACGCATATGAATTCCCTGTTTCCAGGGCTGAGCCTCCAGTACTTGTCATGCTTAACCGCGTTTACAAGATCCTCCGCATCCCTTTTTGTCAAGCCTTTGAAAACGCTATCCTTCAACATCCCGGTTCACGAAGCTGTACATAATAACAAATCCACCGGGTAATCCTTAAGAAGGCTGAAGCTCAACCACCCTGATCCCGTAGAAGCTGGCCAGCTGCCTCGCATCCTCTGTCAGCTTCGGTTTAACTATTAAAGTTGACCCGTTAATCATCTCCTCAACATCGTTCCTCTTGGTGTAGAAGCCAACTATGGATGTGACGGAAACATCTGTCACGTCGAAAACAATATCGCAGACAACCGGTTTATCCCCGTTTAAAACACCCACATCGAACATGTGCGTAATTCCAGATTTGCCAGTTATCTTTATGTCCTCCTCAACCTGCAGCCCAACCATTGAAAGGTATTGTGAAAGCTGTTTTTTGAAAGAAGCATACTCCTCCTCCCTCATCTTCAACTCCTGCTCAACCGGGAGCATTCTAGTGGATACTTCCTCAGGCTGCATCATGCTTCTGAACAGCCTCTTGAGCGACTGCACTAGAGCCTCGCTATTGGTCCAGATCGCCGTGGCCTCCTTTCTCTCAGCCCGGCTTACACCCGGCGGCTTAGTGAACAGGAGGAGCTGCTTGTTGTCGGTGATTATGAAGCATGGTGCTGAAATACTCATTGTCTTAACCTCTATAACCTCGGCATGCTTCTTAAGGAATGACGTGATGCTTGACGTGCCTGAAATACCGTGTGTAAGTATCTGGATGCGAACATTATCTTTACTCAGGTTGCGAAGCTTCTGAAGGATCCCCGCGTTATACGCTCTGACGAGCTCCGTCCTGAAGGCTACGATGTTAACCTCCTCCTTAGCCTCATCCAGCATGTCTGAGAGCCTTGCGTAAATCTGCTCTATGCCTTTCAAAAGCTGAAGCTTCTCCTGCTCCTCTACTTTTGAAGGCACCCTGACTGTCTTCCATATTTCCATAAGCTCCTCCTTGCTTTTCTCCATCGTCATTATTCTTCTCCTCTCAGCCTCTATCAGGATGTCGAGGGCCTTTTCGAAGCTCATTGCTGAGAATTTGGCGGGACGGTCTAGACTAGCTTCTATAATACCCTTGTTCTGGAGGCTTGTCAGTATGTTGTACACCTCTGTCCTAGAGATGCCTAGCGATAAGCCTATTTCGCTGGCCTTCATCGGTCCGAGTTTTAAAAGATGTATGAAAACCTTAGCCTCATTATCCGTTAAACCGTATTCGCTTAGCTCCTCCTGAAGCTTTTCAAACTCTTTAGATCCCCCTTCTAAAGCAATGCGACTCTCGCCCTCGGTGGAAGCCATCGCTGGATTTAAACATATGTGTGTCAACAGCACTAATTAAGCTTTTTTAAAAAGCCTGGAAACATGCCTGACAGTCTTCGAATCCTCGGTCTGTAAAGGTCTAGGAGGCTTAACGCAAAACCCTTAAGTATTGAAGCCTGATTTATGCTCAAGGATGATCGGGGTAATCTTGGCGGCTGGAAAGGGCACTAGGATGCGGCCTTATTCTAACGCGATAAACAAGGAGATGTCTCTAATCGGGGAGAGCCCCGTGATAGAGTATAACGTGAAGGCTCTTGCAGACGCCGGGGTTAGAAAGGCCTTCATAGTGCTCGGGGAGGGAAAGTGGCAGATATTCGAGTACCTTAGGGACGGCTCCAGGTTTAACATTGCCCTCTCCTACATCTATCAGGACCTAGGTGAGAAGGAGGAGAAAAAGGGCACAGCGAAGGCAATACAAGTTGCTGAGGAATGGGTTAATGATGATTTCATAGTGATTTATGGCGACTCGTTTTTCTACCCGTATGATTTCCTGAGGAGCGAGATTGAACTACACCTGAAGGAGAAGGCTGATGTCACAATGGGGATCTACATGATGAAAGAGTATAAGGATTACGGTATTGTTAAGACGCACGGCGGGAGAGTTGTTGACATTCTGGAGAAGGCGACTGAGGAGGAGGCGGAGAAGACTAAGGTTGATGGCATGTTTGCAGTTAACTCTGGCCCAATAGTTTTCACGCGTGAAGTCTTCTCATATATTGGGAGGACCCCTGTTTCGCCAGCTGGAGAATACTGGATAACCGACACAATCAGGCTGATGATTAAGGACGGTAAGAAAGTATTAGCGTACAGGATACCTGAGGGAGTCTTCTGGAGGGACATTGGGAGGATGAAGCACAGGACTGAGGCTGAGGCATACCTCTTGAGCAAGCATTCTGACTATAACATGTTAAACAGGAAATGATCAGCCTGGGGCCTCCACAGCCATCCTGATAAGGTTTAGCGCATCTTCAAGCTTAATATCCTGTTTAAACTGTATGCCGCCAATATTTGCCCTACCCCCTGCTTTTATACCATTGTTTCTCAAGAGCTTAGCGTAAACCCTGCTCAGGTCTACGCCTCGTGCGGCTATGGTTGCGGAAACCGGCTTACCCCTCCTCAAGCCTACGCAGAGAACCACTTTTTCACTCTCCTCCAGCTCGAACATTAGCATTCTTCTAGCAGCAGCCTCAAGCTGGTCGGCAACATCGTACGTGAAATAGGTGATTACGCCTATTCTACCCAGAGAGCTTCTGAGCTTCTCAACACTGTTCTCCACAAGGCTCCATCTGCCTAGCTCGCTTTCAACCCACTCCAGAATACTGCCCCAGTCCGACTCGTAAACCATGCGCGTGAGGCTGCTTCTAACGTCTTCTCTCATACTGTTCAAAAGGAATGCTTTGTTCATCTTTCCAGCCAGCTCTGAAACAATGTTTCCAGAATCTATCTCGTCAACAGCCTCCAGCATCCTTATGCTGTCCTCATTCAACTCCAAGAGGTCTTTGAAAACTTCGAAAACAAGCCTTGAAACGCTTCTAATCCCGCTGTTAAACAATATTTCCCTGGTTTTCCTGGAGCCGTTGTAAAGCGCTATTAGAGGCGCTGGACCATGGTGGTCTATCAAAACGTTGCTGCCGATATACGTCAAGCCTTTGCTTAAAGGGAGTTCTATAAGTATGCTTCTGGAGGCTTTGACGGAGTCAATCTCACTGGGCTTGGGATAATGAATCCTGGAAATATCCCCGCCAAGAGCCTTCGCTGTTATTGAGGCTGCGAAAACCCCATCTAGATCAGGGTCGCTCAATATGGTATACTCCGGATTATCCTCGACGAAACGGAAGAGCATTTGCCTCCCTTCCTCGTGTTCAAAGCCCAAGCCTCGTTCCCCTCTTTTCGGAGATTGTCGAAGGTTTTTCTGAACACCCTTATTTAAAACTATTTTTCAACTATGGCCAATACTTCAATCCAGAGTTAAAAGGTCTGCATGATGCTTAAGAGGAGGATAAGTGTACCAACCGCTAGGCAGTAATATGCAAACTTATGGAAGCTTTGTTTAACAATGTATTTCCTGACTGCCCCCAGAGCAAGGTAACCGATGAAGGCGGTTACCAGAACCCCAAGAAAAATCATCGAATGCTCCCTCTCAAAACTAAAGTCTTGAAGCTTAACTAGGCTTCCTCCTATTATGCTTGGTATTGATAAGAGCAGGGAGAACCGGTAGGCCTCATCTTTCTCAACTCCCCTTAACAGGGCGGTTGAAACAGTTATCCCTGTTCTGGATATCCCGGGGGCGATTGCAGTAGCCTGAGAAACCCCTATTAGGAAAGAGTCTAAAGCATCCATTTTCCTACCTGGTTTAGCGTGCCTCGTCGAATACAGGATTAAGCCGTTGAGAAGCATCGCGACCCCGGTTGCGGAAAGGTTTTCAAACATCGATTCGAAGAAGCTTTTGAGGAAGAAGCCTGCTAAGCCAATGGGGATCGTACCAAGAAATAAGTAAATGAGTATCCTACCTTCCTTCCCTGAGAAATCGAGCTTGAACACTGCTCTAAGGATGGATTGCAGATCTTTTCTCAGAAACAGGATTACTCCAATGAGGGTTCCAAGGTGGAGCATGATGTCGAAAGCAATGGAAACATTTATCTTAAAAAGTTCCTGCACTATAACCAGGTGGCCGGTGCTTGAGATTGGAAACCATTCTGTAACGCCCTGAACGAGGCTTAAGAAAACTATTTCTACTACTTTTGCTCCACCAAGGTTTCCTGACTGAAAAAAATTACTGACCATAGCTGGTTTAACGAAGATAACTGCGATATAGGTAAGCAGATAGCTAACAGGAACGCATAATAGTATCTGGTGATCTCTCTGTATCACGTCTTTTTATTACAATCCTTTTATAAAAGTTTTTGCAGCTTTGCTTTACGTGTGAAACAAGCTACGTGAATGAGATTTAATCATGGGCTTTACGTTTTCCAAATGTTAGGTAAATACGTAAAAAATGTGAAACAGATCGAAAAAGCTTAGCGATTTCTAATGTTTAAAGTTTTCTACAAACCTCCTTGCAGCCATTTCATACATTTTCCCCTCGGAATCTAAAAGTAAGATGTTTTTATCTAGTTGTATCGCGGCTATTAAGAGCGCTGAGCTTAATAGTCCATCGTCCGAATCTAGGCACACGGCATCTACTGACGTAATTTCTTCAGAAAGTTTTTCGACAAGCAGACGTATATCTCTTGTCTCAACTTTTTTGGCTTCAATCGTGGGTGGCCATATGCCTTCAGATCTGAGTCTTCTACGTATATCTCTCAGCTTGTTTCCTACGTCCAGTCTTGAATACACCAAAAGGAGCTGCGGGCGATACTTCTTTACGATTGCTAAAGCCCCATCTATTGATTCTCCTACCGCTATAACTAGGCTGAATTTTGATGCAGCCCATTCTAGGGCAAGCCTCCTAACGTAATTTACAACCTCATATACATCGTTTTTACGCAAGGTTTCAGGGCCTGCATGTACGTGCGAAATATAGTTCTCGCCTTCTTTTCTAATCTCAACCTTTGCCAAAGCATTAAATGGCTTACTTCCCCCCTTTACGTATTTAAAACTCAAAGAATACATGATGTTTCCATTTTCATCCATTTCTTCCCCGCGTTCAATATTGGAAACCATCGATTCCGATATTACACTGCCTTGGGGTAGTCTTTCATACAGATGATCAACGAATGCTTCAATCTTTTCTGGAGGAATCTTAACTGGAAGCTGCTCTGTCCAAATGCCTTCGCCAACTACCTTTCCTTCCATTTTCCATCTTCTTAGGAGTGAAGGAGTTGCTATTTTGGCAGCCTTTAATGCTGGAAACCATGAAGCAACTATAGCAGTTGTTGACGAAACCATTATTAAATAAAGCATGTCTAAAGGAGAAGATTTCACATTAATCGGAACGATTAAGTTGGAAACTTCAAACATTTTAAACATTAGCATGCTTGATATATAGCCAATACATCCGCCGATGAATCCAAGCATACCGGCTTCTATTATAAATAAACTAGAAATATTAGTTGGATTTAAACCTATTGATGAGAAGATGAATATTTCCTCTCTCCTTTCATATACTATCGTGTAGAATAACACTGCTATGTTTAAAATTGTGATTCCTACTGGTACAAATATTGAAGCGCCAAAGACTTCGAACAATGTTTCTCTGAAGAAATAGGTTATGCTTTCTGAGCTTGGCATTGCGATGACGAAATAGTCTCCAAGGGAAGCTAAACGCTTGGAGACTTCCCTTGTCTGCAGATTATCTTCGAACGTGCAGTAGACGGCATAAACATGCCCCCCTAGCTTCTGGGCCGTATAAATGTTTGTTAAAAACAGGGAATCGGTAGGGACTGGTCTTGGGCCTGACTCTGGACCTGGAATGAAGAGTGGAAGAAAATCACTGCCATCCGGCTCCTTTATGCTTGCAATCAGATCGCTGTTGAACACGCCAATTATCCTTAGTTTTATTCCGTTGAAAACTATCGTCATGCCCACATCTATGTTTAACATGCTTGCTAGATTCCGACTTACTAGAATACTGTCACTGCTGTTGAACAACTTTTCTACTGAATCTTCCGGATATATGGCATCCTTAATCAGTTTGAACGACGGGTCTCCTCGAGAAATCCCTCTAACACCGTAAATCGGCACATTATCGACATACCCCAGAGCACCGTATGCAACCGGAGTTATCACTTTATAATCTAGCTCTAGAATTTCTCTCTGCATACCTATAAAACGTAAATCTTCAGGGGTGAGAAATTCAGGGGGTCTAGCTACAATCGCCATTGGAGGTTTGTCTGCAGGCCATGTTTTCACTAACGTGTGAGAATTAGTTGTAAGAGAAACCCTTATTGAGGTCAAGGTAGACATGGCCAGTACCATCGTAATTATGGAAAACAACGTTAGCAGAGTTCTAAACCTCCTCCTCTTCAGATTTCCAATTGAATATAAAACAGCAATTCTTAGAGCAGGAATTAATGAAACCCCCCTCTCACTCTTAAATTCTCCTAGGAAGCGAGGAGCTAAAAAAACTAGTGAAAATAGGAATATGACGACATAAACTCCTGTTAAGACATCTAAAGCACTTAGCATAAGATTTGAAGTCGGAGCCCTAAGGAACCCGGGGAAGGTGTAGTAGGATACCGTCATTAAAATTATGAAGCATATTAT
>JAWCMB010000060.1:0-9922 GCA_038850115.1 Thermoproteota archaeon | reverse complement strand
GAAGAAGCCTAATAATAGCTACCGTTTCCTTCATGATATTCATATTAATCAATATCCTGATCCTCGCTTCAAGAACCTTCGTAAGGTTATGAAGAGAGTTTGTCTTTACTTATCTCTCTTCCTCCTAGGTTTATTTACGGGGTTTCTAATATGTCAATTTCAGGATAATAAGCCTAAAAACGATTTTACCTCATCTGAAATTCCCATTCCGAATTATCCACTGTTAAAATTCATCTTAGTTAGAAACATCAGTTTCGCATCAATACTGTTTTTACTCAACGATGAGAAGGCTCGGAGAATAGTAATATACTTAGCATCCGTCATAGCAAGTATTGAAATCTTTTCGATAACCTTTTTAGCAGGGTTTTTATGCATAGCTATCCACGGCCCATTGGAACTATTAGGCTTCTCCCTCATCGCCTCCGCTGGATACAAATACTGGAAAAATGCCCACTTCCTTAAAGAATTACTGATAGGGTTTTTGTTGATTATATTCGCAGCCCTTGTAGAGTCGAGTGTTTCCCTCTATGTCCTAACACGTCCTTATTAAAGGAAAACTTTTCTAGTGAATTAGAAAGCTTTATATAAAAAGCTGTATACCATACTATCATGGAACTTCAAGAGTTAAAGCAAATAATTCTTGACCAAAAAGAGGACAAAGAAGGCGTTTTCAAGTCTGAGAGAATTATAGAAAGAGAAGGGAAGGATGTTAAGAAGTTCATTATGCACCCCAATATCCTTGCAGTCCTTGGAGCGAGGAGGTCAGGGAAATCTGTTTTCTCATACTCGCTTCTTGAGGATAAGAAGTTCGGGTACATTAATTTTGATGATGAAAGATTAGCAGATTTTGAAACCAGGGACTTCAACAAGTTGCTTCAGGCTTTTTACGAGCTTTATGGTTCTGACTTGGAATACATTGTTTTGGACGAGGTTCAAAACATTCCGAAGTGGGAACTCTTTGCTACAAGATTGAGAGAAACTAAGAAAGTTATCATAACGGGAAGCAGCTCTAAGCTTCTCTCTGGAGAGCTGGCAACACATCTTACAGGGAGACATATTGATTTCACCTTGTTTCCATTCAGCTTCAGAGAGCACTTGAAATACAGAGGTTTAGAGGTTTCGAAAGATGTTTTAATGACCAAAGAGAGGGCAAGGCTCTTCAATGAATTAAACGATTATTTAATTCTCGGGGGATTCCCCGAGAGGTTTAAGTTTGGGAGCACAATACCCAGAATAATATACTCTGATATAATTACGAAGGATATTATTTTAAGACACAGAATTAAAATGGTGGAAGAAGTTAAAAAAGTGGCAAAATACTTGATTAGCAACTTTTCCCACGAATTCTCTTACTCCTCGTTGAAAAACATATCTAAAGTGGAGCACCTATATACGATTTCAAAATGGTTATCGTATTTCGAAGAGGCTTTTCTTTTCTTTAAATTTGAAAGATTTACTTTTAAGCTGAAGCAACAAATTCTCGCTCCAAAGAAAATTTACTGTATAGACAATGGGATAGTTTCTACAGTGGGATTCAAAACTACTGAAACCTTAGGAAGACTAATGGAAAACACGGTTTTCGTCGAGCTACTAAGGAGAAAAGCCTATTATTTTGAAGACCAAGAAATCTATTATTGGAAAGATCATCAGCAGAATGAAGTTGATTTTATAGTAAAAGAAGGGCATGATATAAAACAACTCATACAAGTAACCTATGCCTCTGATGAAAATGATGTGAAAAAAAGAGAAATCGGATCCCTGTTAAAGGCAAGCAAGGAATTGAAGTGTAATAATCTTCTTATAATCACTTGGGATTATGAGGATAAAATAAGAATCGATAATAAAGTTATAAAGTTAGTCCCTCTTTGGAAATGGCTTCTTTTTTGGACTTCAAATAAAGTATTTCCAGATGAAGGAATGGATAATAAAATGGGACGATATTTTTTAGGAAGGTGCCCTCATTAATGAAACTATCTAGTAAAGTTAATATTATCTGAAAAATCTAGTGTTGGCATGAGTCATGACATAATAGAGATTCCCACTAAATCTAGGCAACAGCTAATAGAGATAACTCCTATGATTGAGGAACGCGTTAAGAAGAGTGGGATTAGAAACGGGGTCTGCTTCATCTATGTTCCGCATACAACTGCCGGAATAACCGTAAACGAGAATGCTGATCCGAGTGTAGTCAGAGATATCCTTCACGCCTTAGACGGTTTAATACCTGTTGATGATGATTACATCATTTGGAGAGTAATGCTCACGCCCATGTGAAGGCGAGCATAATTGGACACAACGCAATCCTGCTCGTAGAGAATGGTAAACTCGTGTTAGGAACTTGGCAGGGTGTTTTCCTATGCGAATTCGACGGCCCTAGGAAACGGAAAGTTTTAGTGAAGATGATGGGCAAATAAAAATACGTAATTAAGCCTAAGCCTTTTAAGATCACAACGTGTTAACCTCATGGTTTCAGCATGCGGGTAGCGACTAGTGTTCTAAGAGCAGGTCGGCGATTGGAAGTCTTAGGACCCTAGGTATCCCTATTAGAGAGCTTACTACTTCACAAGCGTTCTATGCTCCAACTCACTTGAGCAGGAGATTCAGAAACCTTATCCTTTAGGGCTCTAAGAAATGGAAGGGAAAAAATAATCGATGTCATTAAGCTGTTCATTAGGCTGAACGGAATTAGGATTAACGGAGACCATATTGTAGCAAATAATCCGGAGATTAATCCGGAGATTAAACCTACTGCGATGATGAGTTTGATGACGTTTAGCATGGTTCTCCTCTCGACAGGAGGTCGAGGATACTCTATGAAGAGGACACTGTTTTTAGATGCGTCGAGGAGAACTCTGTAAGTCTTTTCTTTATATGTGTAATTCATGAGCCGGAAAGGATAGTGGACTAGACCAAGGTATTCGACCTCAACCTTTTCAACACTTCCAGACGAGAACATCGCAGCAGCCCTCGCCCGCTCCCGTATGGAATTATATGCAGTTTTGTAAGCTTCTTTGTAGCTCACCCCAGGCAGGTATAAACTGCTTTTCTGAGCCTGGTTAGGGTTGAAGAAGCTCTTCCCCCTCACTGAGAATGAGAGTTTTTTAGCAAAGCGGTCTAGCCAAGTTCCGGTACGGGCGGCGAGTATAGACATATTCTTCAGTTTCAGGTAGCTCATGTACCTACCTTGGTAGGAGTGTGAAAAGTAGGCTTTGCATCTGAAAACATGGTATGGAATATAATAGAGTTCAGCCCTGAGAAGATTGGCCTTAGCGTTGAAATCGTCTGGAACACCATACTTCCTCAATATGAAGTTCATCACTTTACGCCAGGCTGACGGGCTGTCTACGCATGATGGGAACATGTAGTATTCCAATTTCTTACCTGTCGAGACTTCGAAAGCATGGCCGCAGTAGGGACAGACAACTATTGAAGCCCCTTGGGGAGCAGTTATGGCGGCGTTACAGTTTAAGCAGGCCAGTGTCCTAAGACTCATTTCCACCTACCCTCCCTCACATTTATCACGATACTTTTTCGCTAAAAAAATGCCGACAAATAGAGGAAGAAAGTATGAAAGAATATATATTGTAAAGCCTAGAATAAAGAGGCCTTCGTCTGTAGGGTGCCCCACGAGAAATAATGGCATGTATGAAAATGTGTTTATTATCAATGCCAAGATGATACCTACTAAAGGATAGGGAATTCTTTGACCTGTGAATGCTGGCTTTGAAACCCTCAGGAATTGCAAGTTATAGCCTGAGATACTGACCCGGTACATTTCACCCCTATACTTGTAGACTAGTATCCATAAGGGTGCTAGCAGTATTCGGAAAGAAACAACATGCGTAGCGAATATGCAAAAATAGTTTAACTCGCTCAGACGATATAATAAGCGTATGTCATCTCTAATTTGGTGTTCAACAATGTCCTTAAGCTCATCCTCTGCCTCTTGAGGCAGAAGCTCAATGTTCAACACCGGTAGCCCAATCTTTTTCCACTCTACTGATGCTAGAGGCTGCGGATCATTAACCGACTTAGCCTGGTTAATCAACTCCTGTAAACCGTATTCGGCGGCTTCCCTTTTTGCTTCAACAGCAAGCCTTAGAGGAATTGAGAATACTCCGCTCTTATGATAAATTATTTTATATCTTCTTTCGGTACCTCCCCATCCGCCTTCGACTGAAACATTGCAGAGGATAATTGGAACATAGAAGCCTTGCGCTTCAACAAGCTCAATCTCGCCGTAAGCTCTACCCATATCCGGGTCATGCTTCATCCCGTTCCAGAACGCGTTGACCACTTCATCCCTCGTGTGCGTCAGCATTATGAATACATCAAACCTTTCCTCTGAAAACCAGTTGATTGTTCCGCAGTATTCGCATACGCATGCTATTGTTTCAGGAGTATAGTTTAGCGGCTTACTGCAGTTAGAGCATTTGAATACCTTTTCAGACTCTGTTTCAGTCAACTCCTCTTCCTTGAAACAGTTTAGCATATTCTAAAGCACTAGTTTAAAAACTTATCTTAGAGATAGGGACAGAATGGAATTATCGTCTTTCCTGAAAGATCGTATTGAGATAGGAAAGACGCAACCGGTGGAGCGAGTGAGCCCCACCAGTTAGGAGATCCAATGAAGATTATTTCGTAGTGTTCAATGTTGTCGATTTTCGTCTTCAAAGGAGGCTTATACCCTGATTGGATCTCCCTTTTAGCTTGCTCTACTGTTGCATTGTAAGATTGGGGGTATGGGTTTACAGGTTCCAGCTCAACGATATCGCCACTCACTAACTTATGAATAATCCTTGCTATTCTACGTGTGTTACCGGACCAACTATAATATACAATAAGGGTTTTCATACCCAATCACCCTCAGCGAATAAATGCTTCTTAGCCTTCAAAGCCTTCTGAGACATCGATCCCTAATGGTTTATTCGCATCGTCCTTTAATGCTTTTCCCTTAAAACACATTTTTAAGACTCATTACAATGAATCATCTTTAAAATTCTAAGCTATTCTAGGACTGGAAGCCTAAAGCCCGTTATCGAAGTCAGAGCCCCTATTGCACTCCATGCTTCTGAGCTTAATCTGTGTTGAGCAGGGGTCTCCGAACCCTTGTCTTTCAAAGACAATGCTTTGGTGAGTAGAGGTGATGAGACTATGATCGCCGAGAGAAGCCCGCTTAAGATTCCGATTGGAGAAATGAATGATGCCAATAGCCCTGACACTAAGCCTACAATAATCATAATCGCAGCTGCTGTTAGCATTGTTGTCCGCGATTTCGTGCTTAAGGGATACTCTACGAAAATAACCCTTCCTCCTGAAGCATCCATGAGTACCTTATAGGTCTTGCCCTTGTAAGTATACTCCATGAGCCAGAGGGGATAGTGGACTAGCCCAAGATAGTTCACTTCAGCCTTATCGACGCCCTTTGACCCGCTGCAGCTCTTACGTGCTTCAGACATCGCCTGGTTAACTATGAAATGGTAAGCCATATTGTATGCTTGACGATAGTCTAGCGTTGGAAGGTAAAACCTGCTCTTCTGAGCCTGACTAGGATTGAAGAAGCTCCTGCCCCTTACGGAGAAGGATAGTGTTTCTGCGAAACCGTCTAACCACGTTCCTGTTCGTGTAGCAAGTATCGACATGTTCCTAACCTCTAGGTAGCTTGCTTGATTACCATGGTAGGAGCATGAGGAGTATGCTTTGCAACTGAAAACGTGGTAGGGGATGTTGTAGAGCTCAGCCCTGCTAAGGTTTGCTTCAGTGTTGAAGTCCTCGGGAACACCGTATCTGCGGAGGATGAACTGGATAGCTTTACGCCATGCTGAAGCACTGTCAACATAGGCTGGGAACATGAAGTATTCCCATTTCTTCCCTGTTGAAACTTCGAAAGTATGGCCGCAGTACGGGCAGACCACTATAGATGCTGCTTGGGGAGCGGTTATGGTTGCATTACAATTGATGCATGTTAATTGTCTGAGGCTCATTTCCACTTCTCCTCTCTAACATCACTTACAGACTTACGTGTGAGAAAAATGCCCGCTATACAGGATAGGATGAATATGAAGAAACCTATTGAGGGCACATCTTCTTTAGAAAGTAGTGTCAACGGGAGGATGAATGTTCCGGCTAAAATTGCGAGAACCGCGCCGATCACATAAAGCGCTCTCTGGCTTAAGAAAACTGGTTCGGAAACTCTTAGGAATTGCAGGTTGTATCCGGATATGCTGGCCCTATACATTCCTCCCTTGTACTTGTACACTATGCTCCATAATGGTGCTAGCACGATCCAGAAAGAGTCCACATTTGGCGTACACGAGTAGTAGTAAAAACCGTCGAGACGCTTGGAGGAGCGTATACTATCCCTCATCTGGTCTTCAGCCATATCCTTAAGCTCGTCAACAGCCTCTTCTGGAGATACTTCAGCATTCAAAACCTGGAGGCCGATCCTTTTCCAATCTACTGATTCGAGCGGTTGAGCAACAATAGTCTTGGTCTGGGAAGTAAGCTCTTGGAGACCATATTCTGCAGCCTCCCTCCTCGCTTCTACGGCAAGCCTCAGGGAGGTGTTGAAAAAGCCTCTTTCAGTTACTATTCTCGTAGTTACTCTTTTACCACTATATTCCGTCTCCCTCCTGAAACCAACCCATGTACCCTTGACTGAAACATCTCCAAGTAGTATCGGGACGTAGGATCCTTGAACTTCAACAAGCTCTATATCACCGTAAACCTTACTCATATTAGGGTCTTCCTTCATCCTGTTCCAGAAAGCATTGATAACCTCGTCCCTTGTTCGGGTTGGTATTATGAATATTTTAAATTTTTCTGTTGAAAACCAGTTTACTGTGCCGCAGTATTCGCATACGCATGCAATGGTTTCAGGAGTATAATTCAACGGCCCATTGCAGTTGGAGCATTTAAATACTTTCTCTGTAATAATGGGCTCAGTCAACGTCTACTCACTCTGGATAATATTACTCCAATAACAACGATTATTATAAGGGAAATGCTCAGGTTTAGCAGTAGGTTCCCCGTTAAAAACGTTAAGAAGAGAGAAAAGCCTAAGCAGGACAATATCAATCCCCAAATCAAGTAATACTTCCAGTCGGCAGCTAAAATCGAGAAGAACAGTGTGTATAATCCAAGTAGAACAAACGGTAGTGAGACGAGAACAAGCGGATCGCCATAGCCTGTTGAAATAAATATACCGTCTATAGCAATAGATATAAGCAGTATGGCTAATGCGTAACCGCCGTATCCAACTTTTCTGCTCAATTCAATCTTTATGAGCGTTCTCCTAGCGTATAAACCTTATTCTCAATTGCAAATATTAAAGAGATTAAAGAAAAATTAGACGCTTAATTTTCTTGCGATGCTTACTAGCTCCTCTGGGCCAAGCTCTTCGTGAGAACCGGGTACTTTAGGGGGTTTTTCGCTTGCACTTATAAGTCCGGCTCTTGGTATGCCGTGGGAGTGAATTAAGTCCACGGTCTTTTTAGCTTCGTTCTCGTTTATTTCTCCGATTTTAACTTCATATCCTATTATCGGGGTTTTGCCCTTAGAATCCAATATAACTATGTCGATGTCTCCTTTTCCATTTGGCAGAATCGCGTAGCTTCTCACCCCCCCGATGTATTGGGCAAGCATTTCTCCAAGACTGAATTGGAATTCTCTACCCAAAACGCTCAGGATAGTGTTTTCATCGATTTTAACACGTGGAGATTCGCTGATGTTTAGCTTTTGATCTAAGTAGTATATTACGGATAGCAATGGAGACCTGTGTTTAAAATAGCTTCTCGAGCCTTTCGTCTTCCAGAGTCTTATTTTCTCAAGAATGCCCATTTTAGAGAGCCTTTCAAGCAAACCAGTTACTGTAGGGAGGCCACCTGATATCAAACCGTTAGTAGTTAGTATCCCAGAAATCTCCGCAGACACCCATGTGCTTCCTCCAATCAGCCTAATGACTATGTCGTAAACTCTCGTTAACGTTCTCTCTTCATCTTCAAAAACCTCCCCGACTAGGCCTGATGCTGATGCAAGGAAGTAGTAAATTTTGTTTCTGATTTCTGAAACCACGCTCCTATCTAAGGATATCATTGGAATTATCCATGGATCACGAACGATTAGACCCCAGAGAAGGGCGTCTTTTAGTGAAGAACACACCTTGCTTAGAGAAACAATCGCATCAGAATAGCTTATCAAGTCGACTTTAAAAGGAGAAAAAAGACCTAAAAGCGGACTGTTTTTATCGAAAACCTTTTTCAAAATTCCAAGACTCGATCCACTTGCAATAAGCTTTCCATTTGGATGATTTACAGCAATCAGATCCCAATACCTATCTGGAAGCCTTTGGAATTCGTCAAGTATAACAATTCTCTTCTCTTTCAACAGTCTTCCAATACGCTTAATCGCTTCCGGAATACTGGTGTAGGAGAAACTATCACCGTCCAGAGTAGCAATATCGCCAGACCTTGTCACTACAAAGTAATTAGAATGAGGAAAAACCTTTCTAAGCATAAAAGTTTTCCCGGTTTTCCTTCTTCCGTAAACCAATACCCACCCCTTTAGGTTTTTTAACATTTCTTCCTCCTTCCTTTTTACGACGAGATTTGGAATATTCTCCATGGAATATTCTAATAGGAATATTCCTAGATAAACTTTTAGAGTTGGGAAACGATTGGAAGATAGAATAACATTCCTAAGTATGGTTGTTTGTTAAATAGAGGGGTTTTTTAAAGCACTCTGAGAGTTTATCTGGCATGATTGGGATTTAAACCTTATTCTCTCTCCTCCACAAATATCTTGCAATCCGTTACTAATGCAGCTGTTCATGATGTTAAGAAAGCGTCTGTGATTTCTATTGTAAAGGACATTTCGAGGAGTATTTTTAGTCTATTCTCATAACATTTCCTTTTTAAATAAGCTTTTTTCACGTTTTCACGAGTCCTTCAGATGATGTAGAGCAACATTTGTACTTCCTAGAGTTCTCAATAGAGGTAGTAGCAGTAAATAGCGTCTCCGGGCAATTCTTTACTAAATCTTCTGTTTCAAAAACTCCATCTTTTTCATAGATGTTGGATTAAGATTATTGAAGCTTTGTACCGCAGTTCATGCAGAACTTGGCGCCAGCGGGTATTTGTGATCCGCATTGTGGACAGTTTATCGTAGCCTGTAGAGGACTACCGCAATTCATGCAGAAGCGGGCTGTAGCAGGATTCTCTGTCCCGCATTTTGAACACGCTACTGTTCCGGGTTGTGATGGAGCAGGTGGTTGCGATGGTGGTGGGGGAGGTGCTTGAATGGGCGACCCACAATTGGGGCAGAATTTGCTTGTTGAAGGCACTTGTGTCTTACAGCTTGGACATATTACCATTGGGGTTGCAGCAGCTTGTTGCATGAGCTGGGGTATTAGAACTATGCCTGTTCCGGCTGCGGCACCAGGCGACTTACTCAGTGATTCTGCAACGCTCTTGGTAGTATCCATCGCCATCACCTGTGTGGCTGCACCACCAGTCTGCTTAATCCAGAAGAGCCTATCTCTGTATTCAGGCGTCGTGTCAACACCCTCAAACTTAAGGTCGACAACATCTATGCCCACACGCTTAAACTCCTCGTCTATCGTAGCCTTAACCTTGAAGGAAACCTCCTCCAGCTTAGTGAACACGGATACAAGATCGTATTTAGAAAGCTGTGTTATCAGCCTCTCATTCATGAAGCCTCTTAGAAAATTGTTAACAGCATCGGTTGTGTAGGCACTCTGCCCTCCAACGACCTCCATGACGAATATCTTGGGATCCTCTATCTTAAACCAGAAGGAACCGTAGAACTTCAACGGGGCTAGCTCAGTGGTTTGCCCGCTAGCTCCAAACAATCCTTTAAACTGCTTCGTTGAGATGAATATTACGGTTGCCTTGAAAGGCGTTGT
>JAWCMB010000059.1:0-10120 GCA_038850115.1 Thermoproteota archaeon | reverse complement strand
ACAACCGCCTTCCTCACTCCGCATTCCTTAGCTAATCCGAGCAGCCTCTTAACAGGCGCAATATTATACTTATAGTAGGCATCGTAAACCGGCGGGGGAAACTCCACACGCTCGTCGACTCCCGCGGCGAAAACAAGGCCCTCACAGCCCTCGATTAGCCTCTTAATCTCCCCATCCGACATCTCGTTCATATTACCCAGGATTAGCTCCATTTCACGGGGAAGGCTTGCACCCTTCGGGATAGGCGGTAGCGCGATCGACCTTACTGAATGCCCGCGCCTAATCAGCTCAGTCGCTCCAGCTGACCCTAGGAGCCCAGTGCCCCCAACTATGAAAACCTTCATCCTCCACTCTTAACTGTTTGGTTCCAGGCTGATAAACTTTAGGAACATCCCGGGGAAAATCTCTTAAATGGGCTAATCCCAGAGAGTTAATAGAACTCTATAATTAGATTTTAATAGCCAACTAATGCGTGCTACAAGCTTAGCCGCAAGTTTTCCCAGTGCGCAGCAAACCATGCAAAAGCAGCAAGTGATTATTGTCAATCACCAGCAATCCTTCTGTAAAAGTAAAAAATAATGATTCCGGTTAGCCCGATTATTATCAGCAGGAGCGGAGGAGACAGAAACTCTCTGAATGTTTGGACAATCAGCCAAACGATTCCAACGAATAGGATTGCAAGGAAAATAACAAGTACAACACCAGCCTTACCACCACCCATACTCATTCACTCCACGGTTTTTTTATAAACATGCTTTATTAACCTTGTGAAAGTCGCAATCAAGCTGAAACAATAAGGATAAAAGCGTATATGACGAGCATCAGGATGGTGAAAGACCAGAAATAAGTTTTCCTAGTCTTATGTCGGAAGAAGAGCATCCCTAGGAGGATTCCGAATGGCCCTCCCACCGCGGAAACCGTGAAAAACGTTTTCTCAGGGATTCTTCCGCCTTCTTGAATCGCCATCAGCTTGTCGAAGCCCATGAGGAGAAACCCTATAAAGTTCACGAGTATGAGGTATTCCTGAAACATCCCTCCGGCCAGCAATAATCTAATCAATATTTCCTTTCCGGATAAGCTCCTCATAAACCTTTCAGCAACGTCGAAAATCTTTTTCTCCTGTTTATTCACGATGCGTGAGGACTAGTTCCTCAATGATCTTCAGTACATCTAATAATGCGGCAGATTCAAGGAATACCTGGAACTGTTAGGGGAGCGGTGAAAACGGTTGTGGGGTGTCGCAGAGGAGAAGATGCTTTTTGTCTGGAGGGACACTAGGAACGCTTTAAAATCATCCATAAAGCTCTCTTTAGCCTTTTCTACATCCCAGAAATATAAAAACAATGGAATAGCGAGGAAAACTATGCAAATCGTAAGAAAGCGGAAACCTTCCGGTATGGGTAGCATGGAGAGAAAACCTATGGAAAAGAGGCTGATGAACGTAACCATAAAGCTCGAGAAGAGGAAAGCTGTAGAAAGATTAAAACTAATTGTTATGCGCGAGCCCCTATCCTCCCGGGTAATGTTGATTATCGCAGTACCCCTTCCCTTTCTAGGGTTGAAGCTAACCAAAGACCCGAAAGCCACTTCTATACGGTCTGGTTGAGAGAAGCTTGTTACGCGCATCCCTTTTCTAGCTAAGTAGCTTAATATAAGATAGAAAGCATCATGCTGAGACAAATTTATGAACCAGATGCTCATACCTACATATTTAACACTACCATCTGAGATTTAAGTTTTTCTTAAACAATTCTTGCATGAAAGACCGGATTGTTGAAACCCTTTATGTTGAATGAGCGTCTCTAAATATAAGCTAAGCAATAGGCGTGGCTAAGCAATTCCTCCTAGTGTACTTATCATGACTGAGCGCCAACCAGTCCCCAAAAATGTTTTTTAATCAGAAGACGCGTTTCCAACAATCATGGAGGACTGGATTAAGAGAATGTTCATAGACCGTGCTGACCTTTTTCTTAAAATTATGAACGAGAGATGGCCTAGGACAGAAGTTCTCGTCGACGGAATGATAAGGCTGCTTAAGGATTTCGGTATTGAAGGCGGAATGATCTTGGACCTGTGCTGCGGGAACGGGAGGGTTGCAACATCCTTCGCCAAGAAGGGTTTCAGAGCCATAGGTGTTGACATATCACCGGTCTTCGTTGAAGATGCCAGGGCGAGAGCAGGGGAGTTTGGTGTTTCCGAGAGGGTTGACTTCATATGCGGCGATGTGCGAAGACTTCTGAGCCTTATGCCTAAGGATGCGTGTTTCGACGTAGTAACCAGCGTTTGGACATCAATAGGCTATTACGATAAGAGTGAAGACCTCGCGGTTTTTAAGCAGGCGAGACGGTTAACGAGAGAGGGAGGAATACTGTTCATAGCCGAGACAGCCCATAGGGATTCTCTAGGCCTGAGATTCTGCCCCTCATCATTTTCGTTTTACGAGGATATTGTTCTAGTTGAGGAAACTAAGTGGGATGTGCTCACCTCAAGGCTTAGAACCACATGGTCCTTCTACGCGAGGGATGGAAACGACTTGAAGTTTATAGATAGGATAGGATTCGATATATACGTGTATGGCGCAAGCGAGCTCGCGTCGATGTTGAAAGAATCAGGTTGGGAAACCATCGCAACCTATGGAAACCTAGCTACGAAACAGCCGTTCAGCCCTATGACAGAGTTGAATCTGGTTGCGAAAAAGCTTTGGGGCGAATAGTTGATAAGAGAGGCATGCGCTTAATAACGCTTTCAGCTATTTCTCCGCCTTTCTCGTCTGCTTCTCCTCTCGCGTTTGAAGCATAGTTCTTCTGCAAGCTTCTCTCCCTCGCTCGTCAACGTGTACTCGGATGTCTGCTTGCTCCTCCTCCCGTATCTGGCTTCAACTATTCCGGCTGCTTTTAGAACAGCCAGGTGGTATGCCAGCAAGCCTCTCTCAATCCCTATAGTCCTGGCGAGCTCGTTGAACGAGGCCCCGGGCATTCTGCGGATAGCTAGGAAGGCTTTCAGTCTTATCTCATTGTCTAAAGCCCTGTAGATTCTGAGCCTGCGCCGCGCCTCCCCTATGCTCATTTCCATCATATAGTATCCTTTCAGGTATAAAAATCTTTATCTGGTAAAACCTAATGCCTTGCACACCCTATACCTCTCAGCCAGCCTGACAACAACATCCCGTACCGTGGGAAAAAGGTTTCACGCGAATCGCCTACAGCATAAACATGTCCGAAGACTGCGAGATGGGTTAAGTAAACATCAGTCAGGTAGCTTGCGGAGTTTCCGTACAACGGGTGGTGCTCGTGCTTCACCAGCACCCTCAGCTTCGGCGCTATCCTCCTGTTGCCGTGGAACTGGGCGAACTCTGTAACAGTGCCCCATGATTCAACGTTGATGAAAACCAGCTACACATCCCCTTTGGATAGCACCGCCTCCTCAACTAGAGATGGCGCTACTTCGCCGGGGAAGTCGTCTTCAGGTATTAGCACAACCATGCCCATGGACGCTAACTCGTTTCTCAGAACTCTCCTCTGCCTCAGACCCTGGCCACCGGCGCCCAAGAGAACAATTATAATGCTTGTTTCCCTAACCCTTTTCTCAATCTTCCTCCTCATGGAGCGGATTTTAATCAGAATCCTACTTGGTCCACTCATAACCGTGTTTATAATTCTCAAGCAGATTTAAGGAGCAACATGGTTTTAGTGGGCTAGGCTTCAGTCCCAAGAATTCTCAATCCTCCTTCATCCCTATAAACCAGCATGCTTATCTAAGAGTAGAAGCATTATTGCCCTGCGTGAAACAGGAGTATGGATGTTGGCCAACTGTCCCTGTTAAAGAAGATTGTCGACGGCTACATGGAGAAAGTTCCGGGCCTAAGGGAGCATTGCGAGAGGTGTCTCAGGACGGAGAGGTGGGGTGGAAGCGTTGTTCTGATGGTTGTTGACGCTGCGTTCACCTCCATAGGCTTAAACTATTTCACCGCCGTCGTCCCGAAGGTTGAGGAGTTTAACAGGCGGTTCGTGGAGACAGGGAGAATAAGAATCCTGAAACAGCTTTCCAGGGCTAATCTTAGCGAGCTGAGGAAAGTGTGGAGGAACAGGAGGTCGTGGGATATTGCCAGAAGAATAGCCTCCTACCTGTATACTCTGAATACGGATGATAAAACGGCTCTCAGAACCTGGGCTGGGAATGCTATTCTTGAGAGGTGGTGGGATGACCCTGTGGGGAGGATCAAGGGCGTTGGCCTAGTCACGTTTCAATACTTGAGGATGATGGGCGGAGTGGATACAGTGATGCCCGACAAGATTGTCAAGAGGGTGGTGAACAGTATTTTGACGGAGGCTGGCTGCGAGCCCGTGAAGGATGATTTCAAGTTCATAAAGAGGGTTGAGGAGGTTGCGTTAAGCTGCGGGTACAGGCCAATAGAGCTCTGCTGGATGACCTGGCTGGTTCAGAGAGAGGGAAGCATGATGAGGATGAAGAAGTATTCAAGCCTGCTCTCTAAGATTTAAACTCCAGGGGCTAATGTGGCGAACTGTTTAAATCTAGCGCTGGCGACTGTTCCCCGGCTTGGAAAGCCGGTGGACGGACTCGGAAGTGACGCTTCAATTGTTGAAGAACCAGGTTAAAGAATTCATTTCCAAGAGAGGCTGGGAGAAGTATCATAACCCGAAGGATCTTGCTGAAGCAGTATGCATTGAGGCTGCGGAGCTTCTCGAAGTCTTCCAATGGTCAACCGTGGAGGAGGTTTCCGGCTGGAGGAACGATGCTTCGAAAATGGAGGGCATCAGAGAGGAATTAGCGGATGTTTTAATCTATTGTCTAAGCATGGCGAACACCCTAGACATAGACCTGTCTGAAGCAGTTTTCAGGAAGCTTGAGAAGAACGAGGAGAAATACCCGGTGGAGAAATATTTCGGACGCGCCCGCTGAAAAAATTGAAATAGGTTCCAATATTCGTATTATCTTGCACTACCATCAGCTACTTGGTTGCAGTCCTTCAACTGCCGCTTAAAAAGCTTGAGAAAAAGGAGAGGGTTTTCGGTAGGTTTCAGCCACGAATCAAGGGAGGGTTGAAAAAGTATAACATAAATAACTTACTACTCCAATAAAAACCTGAAAAAGAGACTGGTGGAAGATAAACTCTCTACCAGATCGGTTCACAGCCATCTCTTCAAAATATGCTGCAAGGGAAAGGGCTGTTTCTTCGCTTGGGCTTGGCTGAGCCTCAACCCGCATGAGGTTTACGGATGGAGTCAGCATGAGAAGCATTAGTGATATGACCAATAACATCCTGCTTTCTTTTTCATCTCGAATATTATAAGATTACAATATTATTATTCAAGTTTTTCGACAAACATAACGGCCGAGGGCTTAAATAGGGTTCCACACGGTTCCAGATAAATGTATGCTTGGCTTGAGTCGGGGGTCGCGCGCTATTACAAGGCATCCAAACCTTAATAAGCGCGGGAGAAAGAAATTTAGAATGAGATCGATGTGTGGAAAACAGGAGGCGGAGGCAGAATGAGTTACAGAAGGAAATCCTGGCAGGAGAAGCTGGCTGACAAGAAGGGTCTGCCAAAAACCCTGAGGCTGGAAAAAAGTTTTCCCTGCTATAATGCTGTGTGTAAAATGGGTGCTGAAGCCGGAGATAGAATTGTTCTCGTCAACCCCAGCGAGGTTGTTGAAGTCATGAGGAATGTTCCAGAGGGTAGAGTAATCACGATCGTAGAGATATGCAGGAAAATAGCTAGGAGACACAGGGTTAAGGCCTGCTGCACTCTTACAACAGGGATTTTCATAATGATAGCGGCCAATGCCGCCGAGGAGGCTGCGAAAGAAGGTAGGGACCTGGGGATTCCCTACTGGCGTACGCTTAAAGCAGGCGGATTCTTGAACGAGAAATACCCTGGTGGAGCAGAGAATCATAAGAAACTATTGGAGAAAGAAGGCTTCAAGGTCGTTCAAAAGGGGAGAAAACTCGTTGTTAAAGACTATGAGAAACAATTGGCTGGCTTGTAGCGCTCTATCGCCTCATATGCGTCTGGAGCGCTGGCTGTAAGCCGGTCCTCGGACGAATGAACAAGGGCTAAGCCGTCTCTGAACTACATATTGCACAAACATTCGGGCATCGCAAAGCGGTGATTCATGATGGTGACGTGGCCTGCAAAACAGTTGAGGATCTCCAGTCCCTATGTTTATATAAATCCGGTTCAGCAGATAATGGTTTATGAGTCAGACTGCACACGTGTTTGAAGAGGAGGTTGTGAAGAAGGTTTCCATCAAATACTTGCTTTACCTGCCTAAAGACTATGATGAGAAGCCGGATTTCAAGTGGCCTACGATCCTTTTCCTGCATGGAATGGGTGAAAGAGGAGATAATCTTGAGCTCGTCAAGAAGCATGGGATTCCGAAGATCGTTGAGAAAAAAAGAAGCTTCCCCTTCATCGCCATATCGCCTCAGTGCCCGTCATACTCCATGTGGCCGATGATGGTGGATGAGCTTCGCGACCTGCTCGTGGACGCTTTGAAACGGTACCGTATTGACGAGACGCGCATCTACCTTACTGGGCTGAGCATGGGTGGTTTCGGAGCCTGGCACTTGGCCTCTACCTACCCTGAGCTCTTCGCCGCCGCCGTCCCCATTTGCGGAGGCATGTTTCCGGACGAAAGGTTTCAAGAGAGAATCAGAGCTCTAAAGGATATTCCGATCTGGATTTTCCACGGTGCTAAGGATGAGCTTGTGCCGGTTGAGAATTCTAAACAGCTTTACGAGGCTCTTAAGAAAGTCGGGGGGAAAGTGAGGCTCACAATCTATCCTGACTTGGGTCACGACTCGTGGACAGTGACCTACGATAATCCTAGGCTCTACAGATGGCTGCTGAAACAGAGGAAACGTCGGCCTAGAAAAACACGTTAGACTGGGAAACGCGGCTACGAAAATCCTCAGGAGCAAAACTGCCGCCCACCGCCATACGTTTAAACCCCTTAGTGTACTTCCTTAGTTCTTTAAAAAGGGGAAAACGCTATTGAAAAGCCTCTTCCCCTTTAATCCTCTTGGCTAGGGCTTTACCCAGCTCAACTATCTGAACCATGTCTTTATCCGTGGGCGGCCCGTTTATTTCTAATGCTCCCACAACCTCGATTTTCGCCTGCCCAAGGGTTTCCTGAATATTTTTTACAGCTCCTCCACCCCAGCCGTAAGAACTCAGGAAAACCCCGAATCTTAGCGGCGGCTTCAAGGCTTTAACTAGATACGTTGCGTAAACGGCTAACGGGTGTGCACCGCCTAAAACTGTTGGTGCTCCTAAAACAATGGCTTTGGAGTCAACTAGGTCCCTCGCTATGTCGCCGGCATCGCTCGAGACAAGATTGTGAAGCGCAACTTCCACCCCTTCCGAGGCAAGGGTTTCCACCATCGGCCATATCATCTTCTCCGTGCTGTTCCACATGGATACGTAAACAACAATTGCTTTTTGCCTAGTTTCTCCCTTCGCCCACCCAGCGTAGGTTTTTAGGATTAGTTCAGGGTTCCTGTGAACGGGACCATGGCTGGGAGCTATCATTTTAACCTCTAAATCCTTTATCTTTCCCAACGCTTTTTCAGCCATAGCTCTGAAAGGCATCATTATCTCGCCCCAATACCTTTTAGCGTGGACAACCAGGTCCTCCACCTCATCGTCGTAAAGCCCATTTGCTACGTGCGAACCGAAGAAGTCGCACGGGAAGAGAATTTTATCCTCCTGAATATACGTGAACATTGTTTCCGGCCAGTGGAGCATCGGTGCGTCGATGAAGCGGAGAGTCTTCCCGCCGAGGCTAATGGTTTCTTGGTCGTGAACTATTTTTATCCTGTCTTCAGGCACCCTGTAGTATATCTGGGCCATCCTAGCCCCCTTGCTTGTGGCTACAAGTTTGGCTTCAGTGCTTATCGACATAACGTGTGGGATGGCGCCAGCGTGGTCTGGTTCAGCATGGTTCATCACCACATAGTCGATTCCGCGGGGATCAATAATACTGCTGATCTTCTCTTCAAGCTCTTTTTCAAAACCGGGATTCACAGTATCGATCAAAGCCGTTTTATCTCTACCGATTACTAAATATGCATTATAAGTTGTTCC
This sequence comes from Thermoproteota archaeon, assembly GCA_038850115.1. Classification (GTDB taxonomy): domain Archaea; phylum Thermoproteota; class EX4484-205; order EX4484-205; family JAAOZP01; genus JAAOZP01. The sequence continues at coordinate 2,012 of JAWCMB010000059.1, read as the reverse complement.
TTGTGGAAGCGGAATTAAGGCGTCGAACAGTCTGCGGTTCCAGTCTCTGACACCCACCCAGTAGACGCCTTCGAATATCTTAACTATGTTACGCCAATTCATCTTCTTCCCCTCAATTCTCATTCCGGCTGCACACCCTTATAAGGTTAAGACATGCCTTAGTTTGGCTTAAAGATGATGCTGCGCATTATTAGGATTCCCTGAGTCCCGCTGGGCAGGTGACCTTTTTAAATCATGCGTGCAACCAACGGGTCTCAGCCTAGTAAATAAGCATGGTGCAAGCAGCGTGCAGCAGTTAAGGTTTAAGCCTTCCCTGGTTTGTTTGACGCGCCCCCTTGTTATTCCGGTTTTAGGCCTAGTCCCAATTGTTTATTCCCCCCTGAAGCATGGATAACGGGCTCTGCAGGGTTAGCAGCAGGCGTTGCCTTCCACTGAGTTAAAAAGATGCTTCTCGTCATAGTTGAGGGTCAATTTTTCCGCTGATGCTAGCCTCGGATTTATTATTGCCACTATGCTTCCCTTCTTAGGTTTAGCGCGCGCTTAAAGACCAATGCGGCTGTTCCTGCAATTATTGTGATGATGCCTATAAAGGCCGTGATGATGCCGAGTGTCTGTCTGCTGAGGGTTGCTAAAACAGTTGCTCTCTCCCGCCATTCTAAGACTGCGTTAATACTCACCTTCTCCTCCATGTCTTTTAAAGGGTTTTCGACAACGAAACACATGCTGAACACAGAGCCTACCTGGCTTTCCGTGAGCGAGATATTGAAGTTTAATGAGTCCACGTTCTTCTGCTCAAATATGGCTGTGTAATTTTTATCGGCAAGCCAATCCCAATAGTTAGAGTAATCCATTATGTAGAAGTTGAACCTGTTTCCATTAATCTCCATAGCGTTGCCCCTGAGCCTGAAATCCTTGGCCTCTTCGATTAAAATCTGCAGAGGAGACGCTACATATCCGGAGAACTCTGTTTTCGAAGATTTTTCAGTCCAGCTGATCGTTGAATTAACAAGAACTATCGGTTCTACCCCAGGGCTGTGCTCCTCTACGACGAAAATGAACGTGCTTGGGATCTCTTCCTTCGAAGCTATCGAGAAGGTGAAGCTGGCTGAAGTTCTCCCTTCATCCTCGTAGTAGGCCCTGTATGCTGAGCCCGCCACCCATAGTTCGAAGTTCACGTCGTCGAAAACGTAAAAGTTGAACGGTCTCTGAGGAGATGATTGCTCGACAGCGCTCCCAGCTATCACGAATTCCCTTTCTTCCCCAAAGAAGAGAGGTACAGCCACCCAGTCTACACCGTATTTAAAAGGAGCTTCAACTGTGAGAACCTCCTCAACGAGCTTCTTGCTTTCCGTTTTCCATTCGGCTGAAACAGTCAGTGTTTCTCCGTCGATCAGCGTCTGGCTTTTCAGATCCCAGCTACCTGTTGCTGGCGCCGTTACCGCTATGATGACTCCTACCGTGAGAAGTATTGAACCAGCTATAAACGCTATTTTTAACATGCTCATTCAAATTCCACCCGATTATATTTTAAGTTGTAATATAAGTTTTTCTCCGTTGCATAAAGTATTCAACACTTTCAAAAAATATCACGTGATAATGTTAAAGAACTCGGCGCACTATCCTAAGTCTAATGATGAACGGCGGGCTAATACTGCAGCTGAAGATTTTCTTCAACAGGTGTTTTCTACAGAGATTTAAAGCTGTTCTCGCCTGTTAGGGAGATTAATACTGGGTTTTCCTGTTGCCAGCATCCGAAAGGTTTTTAATTCATGCCAAATAATCATTTATTGAGAGGTAAATTTGAAGGTAATAAGGATAGACGATGTTTCTGAGCAGGAGATCGCAGGGGGAATTTTTACAGGCACCGTCAAAATCAGAAATCTGGTCGGTGAAGCATTAGGATCGAAAGACTTCAACATCTCCATCGTACACTTCCCGAAGGGCGTGAGGAACATCTTCCACAGTCATGCCAGCGACCAAGTGCTCTACATCCTAAGCGGGAGGGGCATCGT
>JAWCMB010000058.1:0-10291 GCA_038850115.1 Thermoproteota archaeon | reverse complement strand
GCGTAGCCAGTGGGAGCATAGGGGTGGAAATCCCTAACCTCACCCGTCTTCAAGTCTGCGACAGCGTAGGCAGGAGTATAAACATCCGCTGAGAGTTCTTTTGAGAGACCGACCAAGCTACCGTCAACCTTCCTCTCCACGATGGGGGGAATAGCCTGATTCACAAGGCTGTCAACATCAATATGCGGAAACTTGGAAAGGGTTAAGTCAACCTGGGACGCTGCCTGAACAACAAGATACCTGTAGAAGAACCTGGCCTTCCTCTTAACAGCCTCAACATCCCTATCCTCAAGCCTCCCCACAGCACTTATCGCATCCCAGACTAACCGGTCACAAGCATTATCAACCTTAGGCATCAAATCCTCCACAATGTCTGCACCCCCCATCACCCCCTTCTCGAACAGGATAGACTTGACTCTCGTCACCGCATCCGTAGCCACACCATGATAAACAATACCCTCAAACATCTTCAGGTTCGGAGGAGGCCTAACATTCTCAACCCTCTTCAAGTAAACATCCCTAAGCGTCTTACAGTACCTAGCGGCTAAATCACCAACCCCGAAAAATATGTTTCTGGAAGATGGCTCAACAGGCGGATTCTGCCAACCCCAGCCCCTAAGCTCCTCAGAAATCCCTAAGCTTTGAAGATCAGCCCTAAGAAGCTTAAACCGCTTATCCAAACCTGTCTTATCAAGGAAGAACATGAATAGAATGTCAATGACGTATCGATTATAAGTCTTTAGCTTTGCAAATTCGTATTTTTATATGCCATGTCAAACAGGTATTTTTCTCTTACGATTATACACCATGATACAAGTTATCTTATAAGGAACTTGTAGATTGTTAGTTTACTAATTTTAGACAGGATTATTAAAAATAGGTATTTCCAGTCGTATATTCAGAGATTTACAAGATAGTTGTCATAAAACCATAACTAATTTATAGTTTCTTAATCTTTTTTAGTAGTAATTTAAGGCCAGATAACTTAGATCTGGATTATCAAGTTACTTAGACTTCAATAGCCAATTGGATACCAAGCTATTTGCTCCAAGAATGACATAGAGTTGTTCCTGTCCTGATTCGTAAATTGGAACTGGATTTAAGCGCCAGTCTTGATAGATATTAGAAACACAATAAAGAGTCCCCTCAAGGATTTGTTGCGACGCTATGTTTGCTTGATCATTAATAACTATTGACAATGGGCTATTTTGTGAAGCAGCCTTAACTGATGATCCATGATAGCTACTCGCGATAGCAATTTTATTCCTCTGCCTTGAAATGGCGCTACTTTTAAATATTTTAAAGCCAGCTTTTTTACCATACATTAGTAAGACTTTTGTTTCATTATCTATCGCCTTTTCATTCAATATCTTCTGTAGACTGTTTTCATCAAATTCCTTAAGATTTTCTAACTTCCTGAATGCGTCAACTATATCTAGGCTCAAAGCTGCTTGATAATTTTCAATAAAAACTATTACTGAAGGTGCACCTCCCCTCTGTGATGGCTTTTCGGCTAATGAAAGTGCTGGATTACGTGACATTAAGAGATTTATGACGATTCCTTGAATACCAAGGCTATTTTTTACATGATCGGCATGTTTGATAATATTTTCCTTAGCTTCAGCAAAGCTGTTTCTTTCTTCAGTCTCGCCCAAACCACTAATAAGATTGCGCGTGATTGCAGCCAAGAGTTCCATACCTTGAGGTGATTTAACGAATTCGGGATAATTATCAGACTTTACGAATATTGCATTAACTAAATCTGCTAGATGATCTCTACCGCATTCCGAAGCCCACCCTTTTTCCAAGATTCTTTCCGGAACAAACGCCGTAGCCTCTCCTGGAAAATGTCTTCCAACTCGCCCAAGTCTTTGCAAGAATGCAGAAGCTTCTCTGCCTTCAAAAATCACAGAATAAGCTTGAAAATCGATTCCTAGCTCGATAGCAGAGGTGCCCACGACGACATCTCCTACTATTTTACGGTGCTGTTTGGGAGTTAGTCCGTGTATCTGACTAACGTTAAAACCATTATCTTTCAATGTATCAGCAATATTTACTGCGTCGAGGACAGAATTTACAATTACAACTGAAGGAACAACTTCATCTTTAAAGTTGCTTTTTACCCGGTCATATCTATCAAGCGTCTGCCTGACAACAGCATTCAGAAAAGATAAATCGTCTAAGCTTTTTTCAGGTAAAAGTCTCAAGGTAACATCGTATGAAATCTTTCGTTTTCCGGCTTCATCATAACGCAGTCCTAGTTTCTCTCTTGAAGCTTTATGAAGCAAGTCTGATAGCCTAACATATTTATACGGCCCAAATAATTGATTTATAATATCTAGTAGTTTAGGCGATGGTGTCGCACTAAGAAATAGATATTTTTTCTTTTTCTTACCACCTAGTAAATCGATCATTTTCAACGTGTAAAGCAGATTAGCAAGTGATACGCCAAAGTAAGCATGAAATTCATCAATAACAAATAAATCCGCATTTGCAGCTTCTGTAATCAATCTTGGAGCAGAGCTATATTTTGCTGACGCTAACAGATACAGTACATCAGGGTTTGTGGCCAAAATCTTGATTTTCGCTTCGTATTCCAACAATCTTGAAAAAATATGTCCAAAGCTGGGAATTTCGGTTCTTTGTCTACGACGAGCATTAAGAAGTGCCAGAGTATGTAGTGCCTCTCCTGTACCTTCTATTATTGAAGCATCAAAACTGCCCTTATCTTTTTGTTGTTCAGAAATTCCAAAAACTTTAGGTCTGAAACCAAGCTGTTTCAGACTCTTATTGATACTAGCAATCTGATTTTTGAGTAATTCATTTGTTGGATATATGAATACAACCACGGCATTTTCCTTTGACTCGACAATTCTTATGATGCTTGCAAGAGCTGCTAGGGTTTTACCTCCTCCTGTGGGGGCTTCTATAATTAACGACTTGTACGAGTTGTTTCTTTTATCACTTATCCAATTCGCAGCATATGCCTGATGCGGATATAGAGGTATTTTAAAATCTGGGGCTTTCAATAAAGGGATTTCTTGGCCCTTTACAATAATTTCAGAGGTTTCCATTTGCTATTTCTGGACTAATATGTTTAGGTCTGGCAGGGACTTGTAAATCTCTCTGTTCGGGGTCTGCACGGTAATTCTTTGTCCGCAGTTGTCGCAAGCTTCTATAAACTCCGATTCTACAACTACATGAGCCATCAAAGGGGTTGGAAAACCAAACATTATTGTACATTCTTGAATTTTTGCACCGCTTGGCAAGTCTGCCATATTGACAAGGTGACAGGGAGAGTGTCTCCCGTTTCTAAGCAAGCACTTCTTCAGTTTCTGAACTTGGAGTCTGGCAGGTATAAATTTCTTCCCAATCCTTATGAGGTTCTTTGGCTCCTCTTTGGAGATTAGATAAAATTCGTAACAGGTCAGTGGCGGAAACTTGTAGTAGCTACTTTGTGCGGGTATGTTTGTCTGAACTTTACCCATTCTAATTGCTGCAAGTTCCGAGATACTGTTATAAGTAATCTTCACCCGGTCAAAATGCGTTGGCCTGCTTCCGATCCAATCTTTTAAATCAGGCTTACCCACAGGATGAGCAGGGGTTGCATAATAATCCATTTTTTGCAGATCAGTAAGATAGTGTGCTTTATAGCCAGCTGCAAATCTTGCCTTATTCCAAAGGGCATACATTAACGCATAATTGTGAATTGCGTCCTGCGGCATACCGACCTTATAATCAAAGGTGGAAAAGAAAAAGAAATCTTGAGTTACTAACCGTACCCGGAATAAGCTAAGGCTCATTTTTTACCTTTCTTTGATTTAATCTCTGTGTCACCTGCTTGAATTTCTTCCAGCGCCTTTACTTTCTCTATAAACTCATCGACGTCCTTGTAAGATTCTTCTAGGAATTCCTTAGAGAGATCAAATTGCTGTACTGCTTTTATTACATTTAAAACTTCATCTGGCATTAATACCTTGACCTTGTCTATGAAAGAGGCTCTGGTTTTATACGCATCAAGTATCGCTTTTATAGTATTCAAGTCAATCTTTCCAGTAGTCGAATAATATACATCGTAAAGTTCAAGGGTCAACTCCAACGAAGAAATAATTTCTTCCCATCCACCTACTATACCAAGAATGATGTTAGATACATCGCCTTTTGTACGTGTTTCGCCTCCATACGATCTCGTTGCAAGCAAGGTCTTGAGTGTCAGCAAGAATTCTTTCCAGCTTACTGTGTTTAACGTGACAATACTTGGAAATAGATTCGCGGGAGCAACTGATGGAGTCTCTCCTAACGCCTGACCTACCAATGTAGTTGACTCTTGAATTGCATTGAATGCCAGCGATTCTTCTATTTCTTCATATGGTAGAAGTGAAAAAGCACTGGAGTATTCAATCCTATGCCTGAAGTTCAGCTCCTGTGCTCCTTTCCTTGTACTAACAGCCCCAAATAGTGCACAACGTGGGCATCTCATACAGAGTTTATCTTTAAGGAAACATATGGGTGTGTTTATTTTGTTAGTTTTGGTTGCAGTTCTAAGAATTGATCCTAATGCCCTTGTTTCAGCAGCTTTCTGCTTGCCTCCCAAAAAGACAACTCGAAGAGTTGGATCCGGTTTTTTCATAGAAAGCGGTGTTACTGCTGTATTCAGTTCTCTTGTTTCTTCTGTCCTGAGGACTGTATAATCCATTATATTCCGTCCTAATATTATCTGAACTGATAGAGTTTCTCGCAACGGTTCGGGTTTCTCTAGCAGGTAGTCTTTCAATACTTCAAACTCTTTTGGCATATTCATAATTTTCATTCCTCCTCTTCAGTAGCTTCCTCAGCAACTTCTTCCTCTTCCTCCACAACTTCAATTTTTCTAGCTTCAAAGAAGTCTTTTAAATCCTGAGAAGCGACGCCCAGTTTTGATACCCTTTTTTCAAAGCTAACTGTCGGTGGTGGCACTTCTTCAAAATTCCTCAGAGGTTTGACTGATGTCTCTTCAGTTAGCTTCCATGCCTCATTGAGCTTCCTTATATCGCCATATTTTTCTCGTAAAAAGTTGGCAAAATCTTTCTGTATCTTTGCCAAGTATTCTAATAATTTTTTCTTTCTCACAAAGAAAAGACCGTAGTCTATCTCTGACAGAACTTTCAGCCTCTTGGTCTCGGGTACACCTCCTAATGCCTTCTGGACAGCATCCACGGCTTGTTCAAGTTTTTGTGCCGATTCTACCGTCAACCTGTTTCCGGTATTTTCATGTATTGATGCTATTTGTCCTACTAAGGCATCTCTAGTTGTTAGTTTACTCGCTTTCATCACGCTCAACAGCTTGCCTGCAGGACCTTCTAGCGAATGTTTAGATGTCCCTCTTCTACCCTTAGGTTTGTACATTTCCAAATATGCGTCTAACTTAGATATGGCCTCTTTGATTTCTTCCCTCCGTTCACCTATATCAAATTTCTCAATCCTAACTTGAATTACTTCTCTCGTATATTTTCCTTCTTCCCCTTTTTTTATCTCAGTTTCTCCCATCCTTCATACCTCCTCTCAATCATCTCTAAACTAGCTAATAACCTAATCTGTGTATATAAGTTAACCTTTTTCATCTCCAAACGACGAAGGAGTTCTCCAGTATTTAATCTGGCTGAACGGAATCCAGAATCTACTCCAAATTCAGTATGTGATGCTACCGTAAATATCGAGCCTAGAAGACAAATTAATCTATCTCTCCATTTCATAGATACCCAGTTTGCGTTTCTTCCTGTCCATTCCCTGATCAGTGTGAGCGTATTGTGAACTTCCGGAATCTTAACAACCCCCCTTGGAACCATCTCTTCCAATATATTTAAACCAGACAGAAAAACAACCGAGCACATCATAATTTTTGAAAATGCTAACCCTATTAAAAGCTTTCTTAAAGCCGCCCCAGAGCTACTTTCTTCTGCAGTTTCTTTTCCTTTTTTTATAACCAATTTTATTTCAGATCGTCTGAAGACGACTGCAAAGTGCGGCGTTTCATAGACATAAGACGAATCTTCCTTAATACTTTCCCTTAACGATGAAAAGAATTCATGATCTTTCTCTTCTATTAATTTAACATTGTCGAGGAAAATAGTCACTATATCACCCCATCCTATTTCAGGAGGGACCTTTATGCCTAAAGTTCTCAAATACTGGGATACACTCTCTATGTTATTCTGAAAGTTATCCTTCAGGAAAGTTTCAGTTCTGACAAGTACTATCTTTGGTCTCTTCCTAGGCAGAAATGCGCTAATGTCATTCAGATTTATTTGATTATCGGTAGCTTTCACCGCTAGTTCGTTGTAAGAAGTTAATGGAGGATACCCTTTTAAGGATAGGGCAGCCATTTCTCCGAAAGTCTTCGCAGTAATATTGAAAATCTCTCTACTCGTATTGACTTGAGGCATGAGTAGCACCACTTCTGCAGCTCTGGGCACCCCAAGCATACTTCTAAGTATCCCTTCCTGTCTACACAGAGCACATATTCTTGCTTTACATTTTCCACCGATTATAACACCTGCAGGAAGCTTATTTGTAAAGCTTTCCGAGCCTTCACCAATAAGATCCGCTACCGCAATAGAGAGTTTTCCTGGTAGTCCGCAAATTGCACAAATACCTTCCTCTTCCTTTACGTTCTTACTCTTCTGATAGACGCTAATGAGTTCAGACGCACTTCTTGGTTTTCCCTTCTTATCCATAAGAATATAAGATTTCCCAATGGTAGGAGTAACTAGATCCGAACTCACTAGTAGCTCTGCTATCTCTTTTAGATTAGAACTTGAAACCTCAGCCTTAAACACACCACTTTTTATTAAAAGGTCGGCCAGTTTTTTAACAAGTAGTTTTCGCCTCTCTGCTTGTTCAATTAATCCAATTGATGAAAGATTTGAAGAAGGATCCAGTTTCTTTGCTGGTAGGTTCCAAAAGTGATCTATTACACCGAGGCGCCACTTAACATAGTCGTTTCCCCCAAGACTATCTAGAGAATCCCACAGCACCTCGTCAAAAGAGCTAACAAATGCCTTCTTTAAGTTTTGAACACCTATAGAAGAGAGTTTTTCCTTTAAATACTTTTTGTACTGAGCAAAAACACAGAGGATAAATCCATCCCCCGCAGCCTCAACTAACCTGCCATCTTCCGCATCAATCAGAGTCTTTCTAAGGTCTGGCTGTGTGGAGAGTGTTGGAAGATATTTCCTTCTGTATTTCTCTAATTCGCTCTCAGTTAGAGAATCCCACCTTTTAACTGAATTTTTAATTGACTCCCTAATAATCTTTCTAGCGTTTTTAGGATCCTTTTCGATAGCTAGCTTTTTAATTATGTATTCCTTGGATTTGCCTCCAGCTTTCAAAAATGTTCTAGCTCTTTTTGAGGCAACCATTAATATAAGATTAATGTTATTTTCATTTATCAACTCTGGAGCTTTTAATATGGTCCTACCGGGTCTGCCTAAGATAGCATTCGTTACTTTTTCTCCGATTACCGATACAGTCCGATGAAGTTCCTTCTCAACTTTTAACACGATATCTTTTTCGCTTAAAGATTGAAAAACATCTTCATCACCCAAATAGAGTGTCCCATCAGGGTAAGTAAGTAGAACTTCAGCTCCAGCCTTTTCTGCAATTCTCTCCATCGTTTTATGAAGTATCGAGGTTAACAAACCTCTTATCCTTGAGACGCGGTGATAGAACAGCCTATATCTACCAGAAAATAATGGCATTTCCCTTTTGACATCGTCCAAAGTTTTCCATGACGCTATGGAATCGGCAGTAATAACAATGTTTACAACTCGGCTGTCCCTATGATGTGCATCACTTAGAACTTTTAAAGCATTAGCAAGGTCATATTCGCTTTTCATATGTTCAGCTGAAGCTGTGAAAGCATTATCCAGCATTCTTTGAAGCGAGGTTTCCTTAAGTTTCAAATCTAAGTTCATCAAAATCTCTTTTACCGTATTTTTAAGTTGAAGAACCTCTTCAGGCTTGACCGTCGTATGCTCTAGGCCAGTCTCTTTACCTATCTGATCTTGGTACTCGTCTGTTTCTTTGTTTTTATCATGCACGAAAGCTGAAATTAATGAAACTAGAATAGTGAAGTCAGAAAGACCTAAATCTCTCTCAAGTTTGACACAGAGCTTCTTAGCTACGGCGTAGGTATTTAGTGCATGAGCAAGAAGACACTGTTCACCACTTTTTCCCCATTTTGCAAGTTTGGAATCCCAACCTCGCCCTTTACCATATTCAAACAAGGTACGTTCTAAGCAGTCAAAAGTTATTTTTTGATTCTCTATTGTCAAATCCTCCCGCAATCTTTCTACATTAATTTTGCACCGTGCGGATATTTATGTCTTTTCATTCTTTGTGAATTATATTCGTTTTTTGAAAATGTATACTGTTTCCTGAAAATGTTTATTTATCCCTATATAGTTTATAAATAGCTATGAAGACTTTCATCGCAACCATTGGCTGGACGGAGTGGCCTATTGCCTCAGCGATAATTAAGCATGGGCTGTCTAAGGGCGACAAGATTATTCTGCTTTCCCCGGAGAAGAGGGATGACAGGTCTAGGGCTACGATTAACGAGGTTAAGCATTTCGTGGCTAAATTCGTGTCTTCAGCCGAGGTTTCTGAGGTCTCTATCCCTATTCATTCTCCTTCGGAGGCTATTCCTCTCATAGCTAAGCTGGTTTCTGAGGAGGGTAGGGGTAGGGATCTGATTGTGAATCTGAGCGGCGGGATGAGGATTCTGGTGCTTGAAACCCTCCTAGCCTTGACGCTGATACATGTGGAGAACCTTGTTCTGGAGCTTCAGACTGAGGATAAGGTTGACGTTCAGCTTCCCATTCTCTGGAGGCCTGTGGAGAATCTCTCGTCCCCCGCGAGGAAGACCCTTAAAATACTTGGGGAACGTGAACCTGTTTCACTAAGCGACTTGGCTAGTGGCCTTAGGGTTTCAGTCGCCACTGCCCATAGGCTTTTGAAGAGCCTTGAGGAGAACAGTATTGTTAGCTCGAAGAAGGTTGGGAAGGAGAGGATTATGGAGCTGACTCCTAAGGGCAGGATTCTTCTTAGTGTTACTGGTGGAGACTGATGTCTGTAGGACAGTTGACCTTCAGGCTTGTTGCTGAGCAGGGCCTCAGGTTTCAGAGCTTCTCCGGCTTCGCCGTCCGAGGGGTTTTATTTGACTTTCTGAGGCGCGTAGACGAGCAGCTTGCCTTGAAGCTGCATTCTGAGAAGGCTCTCGCACCCTACTCCGTCACGCCGGTTGAGGCTTTGCGCGGACAGTACTCGAGCTTCATATTCAACAGGTTCGACGGACCCCTGCAGGCCCAGTTTAAAATATGTGTTCTCGAGCCCGGTTTAATGAATGTTTTTACCCAGGCTCTGCTTTCAAGCGGCTCCCCCACCGTCAGGCTTGTCGACGCTGACACCCCCGTAACAGAGGTGTCTGTGAACCAGCAGAGCTTCGAGAAGATCATGGAGGAGGCTAAGCCCGTTAGGAGGTTTGAAGTCTTCTTCAGGACGCCGTGCTACTTTAGGAGGAGTGTCCAAACGGATTCCCCTGACCCTGTTTCTAAGGCTGTTAGACCGCCGTATAGGGCTGTCCCCCTTCCTGAAACCAGCCTCATGTTCAGGAACCTGGCTCGGCTATGGAGAAGGTTCTCCGGCTTAACATTCGACTACAGGGATTACGCTACGTGGGTTGACAGGGGCGGCGTCACGCTGGCAGGCTTCCCAAGAGGCATCAGGACTATCAGGGTTTACGAGCATCCTAAGTCGAACAAGTGGGTCATGGGCTTCATGGGTGCAGTAAGGTTCTCAACACCAACAGACATGTTCTCTGAGAAGTTCGCGAGATTCACGGATGCGTTGATGAAGTTCGCCGAGTACTCTAATATTGGAGGAAACAGGACCGCGGGGTTCGGAGTCGTGAAATACATTTCGAAAGACCTTGCGTGAGGCTACAACCACTATCCCCATTAAACCCTTTAACAAAGCCTTCCTCAACCCTCTTAAACCTTAGACATCTCTCTTCGGAGCCTATGAAACAGCAAGGAGGAAAAAGAAATTCTGTTTTATACGTTACTAGGTTAATGGATATTAAGATGCTTCATAAGCCTAATGAGCTAAAGCATGTGCCTTATTCCTAACTCTTTCAACAAGCTTAATCATGTATTTGGCGACTCGATTGTCTTCATCCAGCCTTAAAGCCTCCTTGAACTGTTCAAGAGCCTCACCATATTTCCCAAGCCTGTAGAACACTATCCCCTTCTTA
>JAWCMB010000057.1:0-10348 GCA_038850115.1 Thermoproteota archaeon | reverse complement strand
CGTTGTAGACTATTATCCTTTTCGACAATCCTTCTCTCTGGATAGTTTTAACAAGCTCCACGTAAAGATCCTTTCTTATCTCGTATCCCACTGCCTTCCTAGCGCCAAACTTTTTAACAGCAGCAATAAGCATCCTACCGTCTCCGCAGCCAAGGTCGTAAACAACGTCTCTAGGCGTAACGCAGGCGAGCTCCAGCATCCTGTCGACAACCTCTGGCGGCGAAGGCACGTACGGGACTGTTATCGCCATGTTTTCACAGAGTTCGTCGAAGAAAGAAATAAACTTATCGCCCGACATTTTTAATCCCGGTCTTTCTCCAGCATTTTCATGATCGTACGGGCATTACTCAGCATAAAATGGTCGTTATTCATGAAAACGAATATTCTCTTAGGCTTTGAAGCCAGCAAATTGCGTACAACTTCCTCCAACTCCTCAACCGTGTAATTATGAGAATACCAGGATGAACGGCCGTGCATCCTGAGATAGACCGTGCCCGTAGTGTTAAAAACATGCCTAGGCAGGTCCGGCGAGTCCACGGAGACTATTGTGATGTCTCTGCCGCTGGCCCACTCCTCCCATTCCCCGCTGAACCACTTGCTGTTCCTCCATTCTATCGCAGCCTTCTCCGCGACCCCGGTCTTTGTGAAAAACTTTTCAATGTTCCTGACAGTGTTTTGACTAGGCTCGACGAACGGGGGAAGTTGAAAAAGATAGTAGTCTATGCTTTCCTCCAACGGTTTGAAAATGCTGTTGAACCTGTTGAAAACGCTAACCGCCTTGAAGCCCATACGGTAGATGTGGGTAACTATCCGGTTAACCTTGACAGCCCACCTGAAGCCGCGGGGGGTCTTCCTAGACCAAGAGTAGACCTGGTTTCCGAAAGGGAATCTGTAGAAGCTAGCGTTAAGCTCAACACTGTTCAAACCAGTGTTCTCAACGTACCAGTCAAACCCGTCCGGGTTCCAGTCGTAGCTCCAACCCGAAGTGCCTACGAAAAGGTTTCTCCCCAACCCTCTTCCAGCGCCTACCGCTACTCCTCCTTGTCGAACCTTTTCATCACGCCGGGTATTTCCTCAACAAGGTCTGAAGCAGTCATGTGGAAGCCCTTCTCCCCAACAGCCTTTAAGCCAGCCTCCCCGTGTACATAGGCTGCTGCAGCAGCAGAGTTGAACCCGCTATTACCCCAGGCGAGGAAGACGGCGATTATTCCTGAAAGCACATCGCCGGTTCCGCCAACTGCAAGCCCAGGCGTAGCATGCTTATTCACTTTAAGGTTTAAGCCGTCTGTAATAACTGTTTCAAAGCCCTTAAGTAGAAGCGTGAAACCGTATTTTTTAGAGAGTTCGACAAGCCGGTTGACATTCTTAAACCACTCGGCTTCGAGTTCAACATCGAAAACCTGTCTGAACTCCCCACGGTGTGGCGTCGCCACAACCCCCTTCAGAAGGCTTGGGAAGGCTTTGAAGGCTTTTAAGCCGTCCGCGTCGACAACAGTCGGCAACGACCTAACCCTGGCCTCGTCAACGATCATTTTCACTGTCTCAACAGTCTCCTCGTGAAGACCAAGCCCTGGACCCACCACGATAGAATCAGCTTTATCCATAAGCTTGGAGAGCATCGACACCGCCCTAGTGTTGAGGTGTCCTCCAGGCGTAGCATAAACCACCAGGTCGGGGGACATTGCTCTAACTGAGCTTGCAACCGATTCCGGCACAGCTAGGATTGCCAAGCCAGCCCCTACTCTGAGAGCCGACAAAGCTGCTAGCGCTGGTGCGCCTGAAAATGTTTCGCTACCTCCAACCACGAGAACATACCCATAGTCCCCCTTATGCGAGTCTCTCCTCCTGGTTTTCACAACCCTCCTGACGTCCCCAGGCCCAGTGTAGAGTTCAGCCTCAACAGGTATCCCTATATCCGCCACTGCTACTTCTCCAGCATACGGGGACTTTCCCAACACATCCTTAGCCCTGTGAAACGTTAAAGTGTAGGATGCCTTAACAACCAGGTTTCCCCCACTGCTTTTAGAGTATAGGCCTGTCGGAACGTCCACTGCAAAAACCGTTTTACCCGAGGAGTTAACCTCCCTGACTATGGAGGCAACAGGCTCCTTTAAAACCCCTCTTACACCAGTGCCAAGTATGGCGTCCACCACGTAGTCACACTTGCTGAGAAGGCCCCTGACAACTGCCGCTTCAGAAGAGTCTGTGATGAAGATTTTTTCGACATCATCCATCTGTAGCAGGAGAAGCCAGTTCACCCTAGCCTCCTCGCTCCTGATGTCTTGGGGCCTGCCTACCAGAACCGTTACTACCCTGGCACCCATGTTCCTGAGATGCCTAGCCGCCACAAACCCGTCGCCACCGTTATTACCCGTTCCGCACAGGAAGAGAAATGTTTTACCAATGACATCAGTCTTCGACGATATGAAGCGTGCTGTGGCTGAGCCAGCGTTCTCCATCATGCACAGCCTGCTGAAACCCAGGGCTTCAGCGTTCTCCTCTATAGCAGCCATTTCAACACTGGTTACAACCCTGGGTAGAAGCTGCTCCACTGCCCCAGACCACTCATCCATCTTGAAATACTGTTTAAAGAAGCCTTATAAGAATATTCTCCGGCAGGCTTAAGCTGAGGACAGTGAGGCACGCAAGGCTCCTGAGAGACCTTGGGAAAATCGTTTCAGACGAGAAGGTTAGGGGAACAGTTTTGAAAAGGCTTAGAGAGTTTGAAGAGGCAAGGGCTAGCAGAGAGAGGGTTTTCAGCGAGCTGTGTTTCTGCATTCTAACAGCCAACTGTTCCGCGGAGGGAGGGATTAGGGTTCAGGAGGAAATCGGGGAAGACTTCTTAAAGCTGAGCAGGATTGAGCTGAGCAGGAGGCTCAGGAGCCTAGGGTACAGATATCCCAACACTAGGGCTGAATACATAGCTGAGGCTAGGAAACTCTGTGAAGACGTTTGGAGAATCGTTAACGAGGAGAATGACCCTGCCCAAGTAAGAAGATGGCTTGCAGACAATGTGCCCGGGATAGGCTTCAAGGAGGCGAGCCACTTCTTGAGAAACATAGGCTTTAGGAGCCTCGCCATAATAGACAAGCATGTCCTAAGGGTTCTCCACAGGTACGGCTATATAGGGAGTATTTCTCAGAACCTTTCTAGAACCAGGTACTTAGAGATCGAGAAGATTCTTTCAAAGATAGCTGAGGAGCTGAACGTTTCGCTAGCGGAGCTTGACCTCTACCTTTGGTACATGGATACAGGCAGAATATTGAAGTAGAAGCAGGATTGCAACGCTATGATCGCCTAACCCTGCGAACTAGCCTGAAAACCAGCGGGAGGGCTTCACATACGGTTATGGTAAGTGTTAAACAAGTTCAACAATGTATTCCCTGCCGCGCTTGATTTTCCTGATCAACCCTTTCCTCTGAAGCTCGTTTAAAACAATCGAGGTCTTAGACTTTGAAAACTTGGCAGCATCCTTAATCTGAGACTGCGTCAGCCTCCCTCCAGCCTCCCTGAGAAGCTTTATCACGAGATCCTCGTCTGAAAGCATCTGCATATCGGGGGGCTTCAGCCTTCTCCCAGGGGTACGGCGGAACAGTATTATGACTAAGAGCACCACCGGCGGAGCCAGCAGAGCTAGGTAGAATACTGGAGGCAGGCTCTCAGTCTTGGTCTCGCCCCCGCTCTCCTCGTAAACCGAGAGTTGGAGCGGCTGAGGATCCTGGCTGAACCTGTACGGCGAGTCGGAAGGCAGGCGCAGCGAAACCCTCCAGTCTCCAGCCAGATTCATGTTTAACACATCTGAGAAAACCCCGTTGTCCCCAACAGTAACCTCCCTGACTGTTTCAGACCCCTGAGGATTCAAGTAGACAACCCGAAGTGCGATGCCGGGGGTAGGCGGGCTGATCCTTCCCTGAACACTTAGCGGAGAACCCTTCTTAACCCGAGTGCTATCTGAAGAGAATTCCTCAACCCTTATAATCCTGCTTTCAAAAACAAGCCTTGGCTCCCCGTCTGCGAAATCCATCCTGCCCGCCCAAGCTACTCTCAAAACGTCTTCACGAGACGGTCTTGGGCTTGCAAGCTTAAGAAAATAATCCTGATCCAGCTCCGAATAGTCTATCTCAAGCGTCTCATCAGTGAAAAGGTAGAACCCTCCTTCAAAAACGTCTCCAACCTCAATCCTGCCTGAAGCTTTAAGGCTGAAGTTAACCCATTTAAACCTGTACTGGATAACCCCCAGCTGCTTCACTATTCCCGTCACATCGATCTTGAGGCTGAAGTTTTCAGCAGCCATGGGTCTACCCGTTAAGGATGCTGCCCTGCTAACGATGCTGCTTATGGTTGATTCGAAGCCTGAGAGAATAGCATTCTCGTCAGCACTATCCTTAAACAGTTTGAAACTATCTAAGTCCTCTTGGGAACTCAGCGTGGTGGAGAGTTCAACAACCCATGTTGCTGAAGAATCCTTGTGCAGTATTATCCTGTATGATGTTTGAAACTCGAACTCTCCCCCAGCCCGCGGAACCCATCCGGAAAGGCAGACTAGGAAGAATGCAAGCAGGGCGCCTGCAACAGCTTTCGGAAGCGTCATGAGTGGGGGGAAAATAAGCATTAGGAGAAGTATAAAAGTTTGCGAACAAACTACTTTTTACAAACAAGATTTAAAAGGCGCTTTTTAAGCCTCTAGTTCCTATTTATTCTTGCCTTTTCCCTTAGCCTGCTTCTGCTCCTCAACCCTAGCCTTTATCTCAGCCTTCTTCTCCTCTTGGATAGCCTTCTTCTCCTCCCTAAACTCACGGTTAGCCTCCACGATCTTTCTAGCAAGCTCCTTATTGCTCTCAGGAATATTCTCCTGCAATGCTTTCAGAGCCTCCTTCGCAACCCCTTCCATTTGCCTCAGCCGGGTTCTAATCTCAAGCCTCAACCTGTTCATCTCCATTATGTATTCTCCCTGAGTTATTTCCCCATTCCTAAGCCTTTCCTCCAGCCTAGTCATCTCCTCTTCCATCAATCTAACAGTCTCCATTACGGAATCTTGTACACTATCCAGCTCGGAAAGCCGTTCCTCCCATTATTTTCCTTTCGAGCCTGATTTCTAGAAGCGCCTCCTTGTGCTGTTGAACGAGATCCTGTATTTGCGCTGACAGGCTTTTACCCAAGTAGGGTGGAAGAGTTTCCTCGTCGCTCGTCTCCTCCTCACCGGCAATCCTTGAGACGAATAGTGCTGAAACCGAGGCAATAACAAGTATTGCTACGAGTGCCGCTAACATTTTCGAATCCTTTTTCCCTTCCTTCCTGAGGCCGGACGTTTCCAATTCACCGCGAATATCTTCATTAAGGCGACTATTAAGCGTTTTCAAGTTGCTTGAACCTAAAATCTTCGAAAAATAATTCATTTTGGTTGAAAAAAGTTCATAAAAGTTCTCGGCCTCAACGGGGCTAAAAAAATTGTCTTATTCTTATTCCTGACCGCAAAATACTTAGAAACCGGATGGCATTAGGACGGGTTAGGGTCCTCCTAGGTGGCCCCGTAAAGCGACTTATGGAGCTCCAGCAGCGACCTAACCCTCTTAACAACATTCGGATGAGTGCTCAGGACTTCAACTAGGCTCTCAGCAGCCGAGACCTCTCTGGAGGCGAACTCCTCTAGAGCACGGACATCGTATATTCCCCTGAAAGCCCTTGCCCCAACCGTAGACTCAGGGTCAGCTATGAGGAGGGTTCTGAAGGAGGAGTAGCCGCTCATTGACGCCTTGACATTCTTGGGTGCTCTAGCGTTCATGTCAGATATTTTAACGAGGGCGCTTGCAAGGCTTAGAGGCCCGCCCGGAGAGACTGTTGAGCCGTGGTAGTCAGCATAGTACTCTCTGCTCCTACTGAAGCCCATTATGAGCAGGGTTAGAACATAGTATATCATCATTCCGAGCATCCCTATCAGTAGGAGAATACCGCCGTTCCCCCTCTCCCTCCTTGAGCCGGAATAGACACCTGAGTAGTAGAGCGACATTGCAACCCAGTAGACTAATGCTGGGAGCACGGATAGGAACATCATTATCTGCACATCCCTGTGTTTAAGGTGGCCGAGCTCATGTCCCAGGACAGCCTCAACCTCGGAAACACTCAGACTGTTGAGCAGGCCCCTAGTGACAGCCACCCTGGGACCAGTTAGTGGACTACCGTAGGCGAAAGCATTGGGCAACGGGATTTCTGAAACCATTATTTTCGGAGCCTTCTTAAACCCGCTTTTCTCAGCAAGCATTCTGACGCTCTCCTCAAGCCATGGGAGTTCACTCTGATTCAGCGGTCTAACCCGGTAGGCAGCGTCAATAATATAAGGGCCTATTAACCATTGGAACAGGTTTAGGCCGATTACGATCGGGAGCAGCATAAGCATGTCTACCCCGATCATGAAAAGCATGAGGGCTACGAAGCCCGTGGTTATAGCAATAACCACCATCATCGTGGTAATCATGTTCAACCTGAGTTTCCAGAGTTGCATTATATATCACCTCCTCTTGCCTAATTTCCCCTAGGGGGATATAAGTTTTACGCGAAACCCTTTGGCACTTTAAGCCTCCGGCAAGCTTATTAGACTTGCATAGTGTTGCTATTGCATGCCTGTTTGCCCTGTTGACACAGGTAGATACGGCTCCCCAGAGATTAGGAGAATCTTCGAGGAAGAGAACAGGTTGCAGATGATGCTCAACGTGGAAGCGGCTCTGGCTGAAGCACTGGCTGAGGTGGGCGAGATACCGGTTGAGGCTGCTTCAACCATAAGGAGCAAGGCTTCTTCGAAAATCGTCACGGTGGAGAGGGTTAAGGAGAGAGAAAAGGTTACGAGACACGACATTTCCGCCATGGTCGAGGTTCTTTCTGAGGAGTGTGGGGAACACGGCGAGTATGTCCACTGGGGGGTTACAAGCAACGATATAACAGACACGGCTCTAGCACTACAGTTGAAGGATGCTTTAAACATTATTGAGGAAAAACTGGCCTCGCTGATAGAAACGCTCTGCGAAAAGTCTAAGGAATATGCGGAGCTAGTGATGCCTGGCAGGACGCATGGCCAACACGCTGTCCCGATAACGCTCGGGTTCAAGCTCGCCGTGTATGCTGCTGAGCTAGCTAGGAGCTACGAGAGGATGCTTCAGCTCTCTAAGAGAATCCTAGTTGGGAAAACAGGTGGGGCAGTGGGCACTATGGCTGCACTTGGACCCAAAGCCATTCTGATAGAGGAGAAGACGATGCGTAGATTAGGTTTAGAACCGGTCGAAATAGCGACGCAGGTTGTTTGTAGAGACAGACTGGCTGAGCTTGTCTGCTGGGCAGCACTGCTAGGCTCAAGCCTAGACAGGCTTGCCGTCGAAATAAGAAACCTCCAGAGGACGGAGATAATGGAGGCTGCAGAGAGCTTTGGCGAGGAGCAGCGTGGAAGCAGCACGATGCCCCAGAAGCAGAACCCGGTTGACAGTGAGAAAGTATCCGGCTTGGCTAAGGTTCTCAGGGGACTCGTAGTACCTGCTTTAGAAAACATTCCGCTCTGGCATGAGAGAGACCTCTCGAACTCCAGCAGCGAGAGGTTCATCGTCCCGTTATCCATTACGATACTCGACGAGATGCTTGTGACTATGCAGAGTGTTTTAACGAACCTGAGGGTTTTCCCTGAGAACATGCTTAGGAACCTTGGGTTGACCGGCGGCAGAATTATGAGTGAAGCCGTTATGATGAAGCTTGCTAGGAAAGGCATGGGGAGAAAGAGTGCTTACGAGCTTATAAGAAGGCTCTCCAAGAAGGCGTTTATGGAGAATAGGAGTCTGCTTGAAGTATTGAAGGAAAGCCCAGAGGTTGTGAAGTACATCAGCTTCGAGGAGTTGAAGGAGACCATTGAGCCTAAGAATTATCTTGGCAAGCATAGGGAATTGATAGCTAGAGCAACTTCATATGCAAGATCGAAGCTTAAAGAGAACCCTGCTTAGCAACAGGTGGTAGAGAAATGGACCCCGATGAAAACACCCTTTTAGAATTGATCAGGAGAGAAGCTGAAAAACACTATTCAGACGATCCTTCTCACGACTGGCTGCATGCTGAGAGAGTCTGCAGGATGTGCATGAAAATCTGCGAGAAGGAGGGTGGGGATCCGCAGGTTCTTATTGCTGCCGCACTTCTCCACGACATCGGGGTCAGGTACGAGTTGGAGCAAGACATAGACCATTCTGAGAAAGGCGTTGAAATCGCAGAGGAAATTCTTTCGAGAACAGACTTTCCAAGAGAGAAAACAAGCATGGTTCTTGAGGCGATCAGGGTTCACAGGTTTAGGAAGGGGAGTAGAGCGGTCAGCATAGAGTCTAGGATTCTCCAAGATGCTGACCGTTTAGACGCGATTGGAGCGATAGGCGTGGCGAGGACTTTCTCCCATGGTGGCAGGAGGGGGATCCCGATGTATTCTCAGGATAAAGACTCTGGCTCCACAGTCGACCATTTCTACGAGAAGCTTCTGAAGCTAAAGGATACTTTGAATACTGAAACCGCGAGAAGAATTGCTGTAGAGAGACACATGTTTATGGAGGCTTTTCTATCAAGGTTCTTGAAGGAGGTTGAGGGGGAGGCATAGGTTCTCCTTGGTTTACATGCTTACAGCCCACCATAAGACGACAACATTCTAGTTTCCGAACAGCTGAAAAACACGGTAGCCAGATAAAAGCACGTAACAGTGGGAAGAATAAAGTTTTCTCCCACTGTAATCCTATTGTAGCTGCTCTGAATTCCACCTTTTTAAGTCCATTACTTTTTACAGGAGTGTCTTTCAGCAGGTAAGCACGTTTAAAAACTTCTTCCCACACAGTTTTCCCGCAGTAGCCTTGCCGATACAGGTGGTCTTCATAGGTCCAGCGGGATCCGGTAAGACAACTCTGGTTAACAAGTTTGGCGAGTGGCTTTTTCAAAGCGGCCATAAGGTTTCCTTCATAAATCTTGACCCAGGTGTTGAGGAGACCCCGTATTCTCCATCCTTCGACATACGAGACTTCTTCACGGTTGAGGAGATTATGAGGAGGGAATCACTCGGCCCTAACGGAGCCATGATGAGGGCAATGGATATTCTGGCCGAGAGAAGCGTTGAGTTTTCCTGCCGAATAAGTGCTTTAGAGGGAGACTACAGGCTTATAGACACGCCTGGTCAAAGCGAGCTTTTCGTCTTCAGAAGAGCCGGACCGGAGATAATGAGAGGGCTGTCTGCAGTCGGCAGGACGATAGCAGTCTTCCTGATTGACGGCCAGCTTGTATATTCCCCGAGTGACCTGATAGCAGTTTTCTCACACGCAGCAGCCTGCAGGCTTAGGCTTAACGTTCCCTTCGTCCACGTTGTAACGAAGGCTGACGTTTTAAGTAGGAGCGATCTTGAAAAACTGATGCAGGATCCTGAGTATCTGGAGAGGAGGATTCTTGAAGAAGAGGCTGGCCTCCTCCAAGAATATGTGTTGGAGCACTCTAAGATAATTCATCCTTTTCTAAGAAGGCAGAGGACAGTTCTGGTTTCAGGCTTATCCAGAGCCGGTTTAGACCTTCTGGACTCCCTTATACACGACGCTACGTGCGAGTGCGGCGACCTTCGTTAAGCCTCTTCTGATATATTTTGACCAGTTCCTCATAGTATTCCCCTGAAGCAATGGTGTCTTCAATAAGTTTCATAGCTAAATATATCTCAGTGAAGAAAACAGTATCATCAGCCAAGAGGGCCCTGGCCTTCAATTCTTTCACCCTGTGTCTGACGCTCAACCCGGCGTCCATCAGCGTGAATACTAGTATTGTGTGCTTCAACTCTTTAAGCGGGTCTCTGAAGCACTCAGCTAGGAGAATAAGCCTGTCACCAAGACTATCCATGTCGTCGAGATTCATGGCTAAACCATCGTCAATACACTTCTTCATTAAAACAGTTATTGGGGACAAGGATCCCTGAATCTCCGAAAGAACTCTTCTCAAGCCTTCCGTCAAACCTTAATAGTGAAAAGGGAATAAGCCCTAGATTAATTTTTCCCTGAGGGTTTAGAGAGGTTTATAAATCTCTTTACAGGGTTAACCGCAGAATGAACGGTATCTTCGAACTATCGAAAAAGGTTCTTGGATATGCTGTCGCAGCAGGCGCCTCCTATGCTGAAGCCAGGTTCCATAACGATTCCGACAGGGGTGTAACCATTAAGAATGGCGAGGTTGAGGCTGTTGAGGCGAGCTACGAGGTGGGAATGGGGATTAGGGTTCTGGTTAACGGCGGACTAGGCTTCGCCTCCACTAACACGCTTAAACCGGAAACCGTCACCAGGGTTGTAGATAAAGCTGTTAAAATGGCGCGAGC
>JAWCMB010000056.1:8259-10750 GCA_038850115.1 Thermoproteota archaeon | reverse complement strand
TTCAACGTCTCGTATCTTGCTGCTCTGACCGTTGGGACGATAGCGTACCTTGTCTCAACCCTGGTTACTTCCCTAGGCTCGGTCTTCAGAGTGGTGTTCCACGTGACCCGTGTTGAGTTGGCATGCTTCTTAACCTCCGCCTCCCTTGTTAAAGCGTCTTCAAGCGTTTCAAAAGGACCGTAGGTCTCCACCATGGTCTCGTAGCCAGCAAGAACGTAGCGCTTGTCCCCGACTGTGACCTCGCTCGAGCCGCTTTGAAGGTAAACGTCGTAGACGGTTGTCCTTTTGCTCGCCCTCCTGTAAACCCTGTAGCCAACGGCGTTAAGAGGTATTGTTACGGCAACGTTTCCAGCGTCGTCCCTCTCTACGGTTATGCTGCTAAGGTCATGGGTTGAAAGCATGCTGAGCTCAGGCTCTCCCCTGATAGCGTCGGCAAGCTCTCCGCTGCCCCAGCCTTCAGCCACAGCCTTGGAAACAATGTCTCTAAGCCTACTCTCGTTGAAACTCGCCTCCTCGCCGAGTGCGAAGAAAAGGGTGAGGGGGAGTTCAGCGTTTAAAACGATGATTATAAGGATGACCGCTGTCACCGTCTTCCTCAGGCTCCTGCCCCTGGGCCAAGGGAACCCTGTTCCCCTATAGCCATCATCCTCAGCCTTTCCGCCGCCGGCTTGAACAAGGATGCTTATGACCGTTGGGATGAGAAGAGAATCAATGAACAGGCCTGGGAGAAGGAATGTTGAGAGGATGATGAGCATGAGGAAGACTAGGAACACTGCGGAGAAGCTTTTCCCTAAACCCTTCTTGAGCCCTTCTCCGGCCAGCGAGGATACCAGCCTGGTCAGGGAGAAAGCGAGGAGAACGGCCGCTATTATTCCAGCCCCGTAGTTCACCGCTGCGAGGCCCAGCGTTTCAAGCGTTCCCAGGCTTGAAGTGGAAGCAGTTAACCAGCTCGTAGAGACGATTAAGGCTAAACCGGCAGAGTTCGTCAGGCAGAAAACTAAGAACCCTTTCAACAGCCTACTAGCATTCTTCTTCAAGCCTTCGACGACTTTCTCGCGCCTAATGATGAGGAGCGACGCGGAGTAGGTTAACACGAGGAGCATGTTGAGAAGAAGGAAAACGATGATCATGCTTAGAACCAGCCTAACGGCTGGAACACCGGTGACGATGAGCCCGGCAACATCAGGAGCCAAGAGGAAGAGCAGCCCTGTAACAGTGAAGTACGCTATGGTCGCGCTGGCCAAGCATAATGGCCATGTCTTAGCAAGGTTCAAGAAACCGCTGAGCATACTACGCTCGCTCATAGCCTCACCCTAGCCTTCTCGTAAGCAGTTATTCCGTTCCTCCCCTCAGTCGGGTAAATCGTTACCTCGAAGCTTGAGCCAGCTATCCTGAACGAGACTCTGCCGTTGAAATCTGTTACTCCGCTCTGGTCTGTCTCGAAGCACTTTACTCTGAGGCCTGCTATCGGGCTGTTGTCATGCGCCCAGAAGGCTCTAACGTTAACGTTTTCACCGCTCCTCTCAGCCGTGATGACGATATGGGTGAAGACAAGAGTCAGCTGGGGAATCCTTATAGTTAGCTCAAGCTCATCATTCCTATTCTTAGATGAGAAGCCAACCTTCCTAGAAACATTAAGCTCCTCGAAAACCCTCGTTACGCCAGAGCCAGTTTCAACGCCGCCTCTAATTTTCTCCGTGACCCAGCCGCTGGAATCATAGTAGCTTATGGTTTGGTTGAACACAATGGTTGAGCCGCTGTTCGTCCATATCACTGAGCCCACTAGCGTTCCACCGGCAACCTTGGTTTCACGCTTAATCTCGGTGACGAGGTATTTCGCCGAGGTGAACCCTACCTCGTCTCCATTACTAATAGCCACAGCAATCCTAAGGATTTCAGCCTTCCCGGAGCCCTCATCATAGACAGCGTCGATAGCGTAACCGTCTCCAACGCTTACCAACGGGACAGACCCGCCAACCCTTATTACGACTGGGCTTGTGAAAACCCAGCTGTCCCTGTTAACCCCTGAGAATACTGCTTTCTGCATGCTTCCCGGGGATCCGCAGCCATTTTTCTCAAACCCGTTCCACCTCGCCGTCCAACTCATGTTTCTCAAGCCAGTCGCCTCTGGGAGCCTGAAGATGAAGACATGTATTGCTTCCCCATCCAGGGTTGCCTCCGCAGCATGGGTTTCAGCCGTTACTGTCCCACCTCCTTCGAGCCTGATTTCCATTGAGGCCCAGTGTAGGTCGCGCTCATCAAAGTTCGAGGAAACCTTAACGGTGACGCCTATCGTCAGCTTGAGCTCATGTGACCCAGGGCCTAGGGTAGCGGCCTTAGAGTAGCATTTTGCCCACCAGTATTCTTTACCTAATTCGTAGACCTTTGCCCCGTCGACCTCAAGCCTGAGATACTTATCCTGGACAGTCCAGCCGTCTGGAGGAGAGTTACGGTCGTCCCCGCAAACATAAACTCCTGCAGATAGACCATC
>JAWCMB010000056.1:0-8249 GCA_038850115.1 Thermoproteota archaeon | reverse complement strand
AGGTATTGTTACTGTCGCCGTGGTTGACTTAGTGTTGCTGTAGGTTCCCCGGCCGGGTCTAGCATCTATGCGGAGGTATCCTGTTCCACCGTACCAGATCCTTTCGTCAACAGAATAGGTTATTGTAACAGAATCCTTACTCAGGCTGCTCCAAGAATATGATGAGGGGGCTGCTGTGACTGAGTGTCCATGGAGTGAAGAGTTTAAATAAAGCGAGGCGAGCATTACTGTGAAAAGTAAAACAAGCAGGCCCCCCAGCCAAGCATGTTTAACCATATTTTTAGATAGGAAAGGCAGAGGTTTTAGATAAAGTTTTTCTGCAAACGCCTAATATTATGGCCTTGTTTCTTCTAATGTGTTCCTGCTATAAGGAAGAATAAGAATATTGTTATAGTGGCGTAGAGAATTAAGAGTCGAGCATTACTTTTTAAAAATGAGACGTCAGGGTAAGCATCCCTGTATCTGGGCGTAACAATAAAGTGAGTAAAAACCGGGATGAAAAGGAAAACTCCGAGCATCAAGGGTGGCGCGACAAAGATCTTGGCTTCTTCTAGCGTGCTTCCAGCAGCAATCATTACACCCATGAGATAAAAAATCAGGTTTATTCCCATTACACCCACCAAACATATCCATGCAACGATCTTTGCTGAAGCTTGAACCGTGTTTCTGGAGGAGAGTTTTCCAACCAGCCAGACCATGGTTGTGACAACCATCGGAGGGACGACGCCTATAGCAACTCTTAATGGAAGGGGTCTCCAAGGTTGGGTGGTAACCGCGTAAAAATATTCCGGATACTGGTTGAGAATTGCTAAGATGATTCCGACTATTGTTATCCACCATTCGAATGCCCTGTCGACATCGATTTCCCTCATGAGGAAACCGATCTCTTCGTCTGCTACCTCTTCGGCTGTATATTAAGGTTTAGATACCGGGTTAGAGGGGTGAGGCTGATTGACAGGTTATTCATTTTGCAGGTGCACTATAGCAAAAGTCGGGGCCATCCTCATCGGGTTATTCCTTCCTCCGACGGCCCTGTTTAAGCGTGCAGAGCTGCACGCTTCAGACCTGCCCCTCTCCCCCTGTTTTCAACGAACGTTGAGAATTTTTAAATGTTTAGTTACAGCATGCTGTAGCGCACGTCAAGACAGGAGGCTAGGTGTTTAGCCTTTTTGTGAAAATAAACACGTGTGGAGGGAGCGAAAAAGCAGAGGGAGCAGCGTGCCACATATACTTTTGTCAGTAATATTTTTCTTGACAACGATATATTTATAGTGTCTTTTACATCGCCCGCTGAGGGTGTTACTCATGGAAGCGCCTTGCGGCTTGAAGGATTCCGGGTGCCGGTCCCAGGGCGAATATCAAGCTCCTCTCAACCTAGGTAGGCTGATGGTTTTGAGCAGGGGGCAGAAGTGGTGTGGTGTTGTTTTAGAGACTGAGGTTGGGAAGGATGTTGTCAGGAGGCTGGGCGAGCTCGCGGAGAACCAAGGTATCCTAATCAGGTTTATTCAGGTTTCGATGGTTGAGGACCAGGAGCCTTTCGCCAGGGCAGTTGCCTTCCTGGATTTTTCAAACGCTAATGTTACGCCTGAGGAGGCTTTGAAGGCGGTTAGGAAGCAGGAGTTCGTCAGAAGGGCATACATCATATACCCGAGCCCGGAGGGGATTCTCTACGACGACTATTTCTTCCCGCTGGTTGTCGGAGGACAGAGGGCACTAATTTTCAGGAGAAATGTCTACGGGGCGCTGGTTAAAGGGGTTAGGGCGAAACTTGGCACGGCGGGGGAAGTTACTCTTTACTACCAGGGCTTAAGCATCGGGTACGAGCTATACTACTCCTACGCGAAGACCGCGGGAACTGGGGAACCCAAGGTCCTGATAGATCTTCTAAAAGCCTATGCCAAGACGCTGGGCTGGGGAGAAATAGAAGTTGTGAAAACGGATCTTAAAACTTGTGAAGCTCAGCTGCGCGTTTATGAAAGCTGTGAGTGCGAAATAGGCAAGGGGAGCGAGCAACCCTACAGTCACATTGTCAGAGGAATTCTAGCCGGGTTCTTTTCACTCTTGTTTGGGAGAGAGGCGAAGGCCATTGAAACCATGTGTATAGCGAAAGGAGATCCCTACTGCGAGTTCACGGTGAAAACATAGGAAGAATCTATGCGCCAATTAACCTAAATAACTCGACGCCTTATTGGGTATCGCTGTTCGTCAGTCAAGCCTTGACTCTTCCCGACCGCACGGGAACGATGGATAGCATCGCCTGCCATAATAAGCAACCATACGCCATAGCACGTTCCTATAGTCCACTCGAGCGTGCACTTAGCACCATGTTTAATAGCGTATGTCCGCGTATGCGAAGCCGCGTTTTGCCCTCTGCTCCTGTTCCTCCACCCATTTCTCTAAACCTATCTTCTGCAGACGCTTCCCGTCCTGAATAAGGGTTGGATAATGCTCCGCCAAGGCCTGAATATGTTTGCACGGATATTCCTCGCATTGGGGGCAAACCTCAACATGCTTCCGCTTAGCACAACTACGGATTTCACAGTCTGGAGGCCCGCCCACGCCACTTCTACACGTGCAATCCATTTTCGCAAGGTTCTGCAGAAACTGCCAGAATACGGGGAAAGAATCCTTCATTTCAGGAATATACTGGAAGAAATCATCAAAACCCTCTTCATGCAGAGTCTGCTGAAGCTGAAGTGCCTGCTGGGGGATACGTCTGCGTTGGGCACATAAGCCACAGTATAAACCGCAATAAGTAACAAGATTAAGCAGATCCTTTTTCGAGTCCAATTTAAATAAATCAAATAAGTAGACTTAAAAAGATTTCTTTAGCACGCGTTATATTATTATTTGCTTCCGGGAAACTTGTCTGCACCGGAGCGGTTAACGAGAAGATGGTGTATGATGCTGTCGAGAAGCTTATGGCTGAGCTGATTCAGAAGGGACTGTTGATTAGGTAAGGATTATTTATAATCCCATTAAAATGATTAGAATGAAAGCGTATGATTAACATCAGGGCAACTATGAGCCCGAAATATGTTTTCCTAGCGCGCTGATCCAGAAAGGATTAGTCGATGAAGCTAATCTAGTTTAATCAGCCTTAGAAATTCTGTTGATGTGAGAATTTTAATATTTTTGAATTCACCCAGTGCTAAGAGGTGCTTATCTCCCGTGATAATCGCATGGGCTTTTGCAGAAAAAGCGCATTCCAAGACTCTATTATCCGCAGGGTCATCACGAATGATTTTGATTATTGTCTTAGGCTCAATGGTCTTCAATACTATCTGATAATATCCAACGGCGCTTACTATCTCGTCTTCAGAAAGCCTGAACTTAGGGTAGTTCATAACCTTTTCAAATTCCTGTATTAATTGGGGTGAAGTGTAGCCAATAACAAGGCCGTTTTCAATCAGTTCAACGATTTTAGACTCGTTTCCCTCCCAGAGCCAGGCTGAGACGAGAATATTGGTGTCTAGAACTACTTTAAGTTTCTTCGGTTGTTTTCCTCGCTTCTTCAACCGCTTTCTCCACTTCCATCCTGCTTATTTTCATTGAAGCCGCTTTCCTCCTAGACGAGGCGGAGAGGATAGCAAGAAGGCTCTCTTCTTTTCTAACCTTCCTTATGATCAGCATGTCGCCCTTAGAGTAGGTCAGCAATCTGTCTCCCTTCTTTAATCCTAGCCGACTTCTAACTCCTTTGGGTATGACAACCTGACCCTTGGAGCTGACCCGAATAACCTCTACCTCTGCCATAGACCTCTATTAATAAGTAAGATTAGTCTTACTTTTAAGCGTTACTACCAGAATTCTGAAAAATATTCAATGCAGCTCTTCTCTTCAATCTCGAAAGTTCCATTAATCCTCCTCCAGTCATAGTTCAAATATAAGACTCGGGCCTAATATATAAAATGCATTATCTGGATGTTGTTCTCATACTATTGTTTTGTTAGTGGTATGTCTGTGTGTACTGTGCTGTTAACGAGATGGTTTATGATGCTGTTGAGAAGCTTATGGCTGAGTTAATATAGAAGGACTTACTGATTCAAAGTTTGTAATCTGCGTCTCTAAGCTCTTTGGTCAGGCTTTCTCTATGGTGTTAATTATCTCAGCGTAGCTCCTTATGCTGCAGTACCATCCTTCTTTGATAATCCTATCTATCACCTGTCTCCCCTCTTGTCTTGTTAAGGCACCACGCTTCACAAGCTGTATTATCACATGAGGTGTGCTTGAGACCCTCACGCCGAGGGTTTTGGCCACATGCCTGCCTCTCCTATCATCCATGACGGCAATTCCATCAAGTTCAATGGATAAAGATATGACCGTGGCCTCGCCATAATGTATACCAGATTTTTCAAGCTTCTTCATAACATCTTCATTCACATGCGCCACTACTTCGATTACGTGCGATTCAAACGCATTCCTCAACTCGTTGACCTCCTCGGCATGCTTTTCAACGCCCTTCTCAACCACTTCCTGATAGACTGCTCTCGTCGTAACCAGCCTGAAGGGTAGATCAGTAAGCCGCTTTAGAATCCCCGATTTTGCTAGGTATATGAGGGGCGTTGAGTTGAAAACTAACGCAGTCTTTCCAATGTCTCGTCTAGTTCGAATTCTGCCCATTCGATTCCCTCTTTCTTAACTAAGTCTATAAAGTCCCATAAAGTCATCCCCGCCATCTCAGAAGCCTTCCATAGGGAAACCCTGCCCTCTCTAAGCCTTTCGAGGGCTCTTTTCAGCCTCCACTCTCTATATCCAGCATGTACCAACATCCTTAGGGCGGTTGACTTGTCCACGGATTCTTCTTTAACTACCTCCTCTATGGCACGTTCCATCTCTTTAGTAAGACGCACACCTAATATGGATGTCAATTTTCTGTTAAACAACGTTTAACATATAATATAAACCTTTCTGTTGACACTCAGCTCCATGAAGGAGACAGTAGCCTCTACCGTACTCTTTAGAAACACCGATGGAATAATTGGAATCTAGCCTTTGGGGCGAGAAAAATAGAGGATTTGATTCTTATTTACAAAACGCATGATCCAGATGTCGTTTCTTTTGTTCGCCAGTGGAAAATTAGTGTGTACTGGTGCGGTGAACGAGAAGATGGTTTACGACGCGGTTGAGAAGCTGATGGCTGAGCTGATTCAGAAGAGCTTATTGATTAGATAATAGCTAATAACTTCGTCTTACCAATAAATATTATAATATAAACTTAAAATCGAAGTGCACATTGTCAACCTATGTATACTACTTCATTTAATCCTTTGAAATGCTCATCTCCAGTAACTATTTTAGCTTTAAGTGTTCTTCCTGTAGCTAACACGATTCCGTCTGTTAGGCTGGGTTTTTTAAGTCCCTTTGCCTTAGCCTTCTCAGAAAGCTCCAGATAAGCTTTCGCCGCCATTACGCTCAGCTCGGCATCAATCTCCTTCACGATGCTGCTTGCCACGATGAAGTCAAGCCTTTTAACAACGTCTTCTTCCCCCATACCTTCGCGCAGATATTTCCTTGCAACTTCAGCTAGAACGATTGATGGAGTAACCAGCTCCTCCGTATCGATGTAATCTTTTAGAGTCTTTCCAGAATTGCTGCCTAAAAAGTACTCGATCCACGCGTAACTATCTGTGACGATCAATCCCTATCCTCCAGCCTATCCTTCTCCGTAAACCTTGAAATCCTCCCCTTGTCTACGCCGAACATGTCGGCCGGTATATTGGCCTTTTCTTCAAGAAGCCGTTCAATAACCTCATCGTAGCTTTTCACACCCATACGTTTCTTTAACGCTTCTAACAGCCTTAGGTTGCGGCGCTTCACCTGTATGGTACTCGTCATACCGCTATAGCTTATAAGTTATAGCTTATAAATTTTTCCTCGTCCTCGCATAAGATTTTTCCATCAATTAGAATAATGAAGAGGGAATTAGACCTAATATATGGAATGCACGATCCTGATGTCGTTATTCTCTTGTTTGCCTCTGGCAAACTTGTCTGCACTGGTGCTGTTAACGAGAAGATGGTTTACGCTACGGTGGAGAAGCTTAGGGCTGAGCTTATACAGAAAGGCTACTTATCAGATAGTTGATAAGATTGAGTCATGCTTCATATACTGATTCTGTCCGCGTATACTTGCAAAACAAAGAGAGATCGTTGACAGAACGCGTTTCTAAATCTTTTAGCCCTTGGAAACGTATAGCGCGCGCTCAATTCAAGTTTTTATTGGCTTAAAAGTGAACCATTATATGTCCACATCAGTCAGTTCAGATTTCATTGTTTCGACGGCGGTTCTCCAACGAGTAATGATTTTATCATAAAATGGGTATTTTCCACTCTTCTCTATTAATCCATGACCCTCCAACCAATTCACGACGCGTTTTACGCCCTCGCTCCAAGTTATAGTATAGTGAAAGCCCAAGTCAACTTTCGCTGCAGTATTGTCAAAAATGTTATTATAGCTAAAGTTCTTCACGCACCATTCTGCCCGCTTAGGCAATAATGTCCCTAAAACTTCCGTAGGAATATGAACAAGCTCTGGTTCAGGCGCATTTAAAGATTCAGCTATTATTTGATAATATCTATTCCATGTCATCCATTCATCGCCCGTTACATTGTATGCCCTACCGAATGCTTTTTCATTGCCCACAGCATTAACAAAGGCCTTGGCCACATCATCTCTATGGCAAGCTACCCAAAATGAAGTTCCATCGCCATGTACGATCAAGGGCAAGCCCTTGATTAGGCGATCTATAAAATAAGTCTCCCAACCGAGCGTATGAACTATTCCGGCACCCTCTCCATAAGTATAGGCTGGCCTAATAATGGTTGAGAAGAAATCGTTCCTGTTATGGGCTTCGAAAAATAACTTCTCGCATTCTGCCTTGTTATAAGCATAGGTGAAAGAGGGCGACGGTCTTTTCTCAGCTTCTTCCCTTACCGGGTACTTTTTGGCCGGTTTAGTGTAAACGTCAACAGTGCTACAGAAAATATATTGTCTAGCCCTATGTCTGAAAGCCCTTATAGTGCTTTCAGCCTCCTCCGGAAGAAAACACACCATGTCTATGACGCAATCGAAAGGTTCCAACTTTTCCATCTGGCGTTCGAAAAAAGGATATTTTCTACGGTCGCCCACTATCCTCTTAACATTACTGGGGATATTTGCCGTAGTTTTACCTCTATTATAAATCGTGACATTATCACCACGCTCAAAGAGAAATCTTGTGATGGCAGTACTGATGAGACCAGTGCCACCGATAACCAGAACATTCATAATCTCAGCATGCGCACGCTTTAAAATATTTTTCTGTCATTTTTAAGCTCTAATTTACAGCTGAATTCTCGCTCTTAGCGATCGGTATTATCGCTTAATGCTCATGGGTAACTGTGAAAGCACGCGCTTAATTTTCGAGGCTAGGACAATGAAGAACAGGGGGAACCTATTATCGTGCTGATAGGTTTATTAGGCGAGACCGGCTTAATTTTTAGGGGGCTGGTTAAAGGTGCCTGCGGCAGAGGAGTTTGCCGAGAAGTTTCTAAGGGATGTTGCCGGTATCGAGAGCCCGGACTATGTGACGAAAATGATGTTCATCTACACCTGCATGATGACTAGGGGGAATCGTCGCCGTAGGAGAAGGAAGGGGAGAAAAAGAAGAGAAAGTTTTAATCGACGAAGCTAATCTAGTGGATACTAGGGTAATAGTTTTTCCACATACACTTTTCCGGTTTCCGCCGGAATAATCTTCGATGCTAGCTTCGACCCTATTTCATCTTTGAACGAATTATGCTGGGTTATACTCCCATGGAACAACACTACGACGTTTGGAGAAAGGTCTAAAGCCATTTTCACCGCGTCCCCCGGGCTTGCTGAAGGCGACGGGTCTCCCGTCGGCAGAAAGGCTACGTCGGCACGCCCCAGGCTCCTTATTGATTGAGAGTATCCTGAGTCTCCACCGTGGAAAACCCTTAGGCCATCAGCCTCCAGCATGAGTAAGATTATCTGCACCGGGTGAACCCCGTAAATCAAACGGAGAGTTATCTTTCCCTCCTGTAAATAGAGCTCCCTGGATTCCCCTCCCTCAAGCTTAACCAGCTTTTCAGCGGAGACCCTGCCTGACAACGCCTCGTAAACAGCCTGTTCGGCTGCGATGAAGCAGCCGGTCTTCTCAAATATTTCCTGGGCCGCAGCAGCGTTGAAATGATCATTATGAATATGCGTGTATACCAGTAAACTCATCCCTCGAATATCCTTAATCT
>JAWCMB010000055.1:0-10798 GCA_038850115.1 Thermoproteota archaeon | reverse complement strand
ATCCCTACCCCTACCCTCCTCGGAAACCAGCTTAGCTATGAGAGGAATAGCCTCCGAAGGAGAATGAATAGGGATAGAGACCTCGGAAACCTCGGCTGAAGACACGAATTTAGCCACGAAATGCTTAACCTCGTTAATCGTAGCCCTAGACCTGTCATCCCTCTTCTCCGGGGAAAGCAGAATAATCTTGTCGCCCTTAGACAGCCCGTGCTTAATAATTGCCGAAGCGACAGGCCACTCCGTCCAGCCGATGGTTGCAATGAACGTCTTCATAGCTATTTATAAGCTAATATAGGGTAAATAAACGTTTTCAGAAAATATTATACGTTTTCAAAAAATAAACAAGATTTGCAGAAGATAGAAAAGAAATAAATATTCCATGATAGTAGATATATCGATGGAAATTGGATGAAGGAGGGATTAATAAAAGTCAGTTAGAGTTAGAAGACTTGGTAAGAGAGCAAGCAGTCAGAAATGTTGCGGGGGCTTTCCATTATCTAGTTGTTCACGCAAACATTAAGCAGTATTACTATGAAATAAAATATATTCGGAATGACGCAAGGCTTATGGATATTATGGGTAGAGGACTAAAAGAGTTAGATGTGCTAAAGAAAAGTGAAGAACATCAGGACATAAACCAGCTAATGTTGCCAAGTAGCGATGACTTAGCGAAGATACTTGAATTCTATAGAATATTTAAGGAACGTTTTATTGCGGCGCTAACCGCCATGGTCGTTGCTACGTGCAAGTTATGCTGGTCTCAGAAAACTCAATGAAGGGGATGAGAATATATGTACATAGGGGTGACTGTGAAATCGGTCCTGAACATGCATGATCTAAATAATGAACGTGCAGAAGAGATTCGGCGTGTTCCAATAATCTATCGCGATGAAAACGGTAAGTGGAATGTGTTTGAAGAAGCAGTTGCAGTAAGTGGGATCATGGTAAAACACTGGCATTTTGCTTATATGGTTACATTAGGGTCTAAAGAAAATGTTGATTTTTGCGACTATTGTAAGAGATTAGAAGCAATAAGAGTTCCGTCAGAAAAGCCAGAAAAGAAGAAAACTAAAGAAGACAAGGAAGTAGAATTGGAGGAGAATGAGGCTGAAACATCAACAGAAAAGAAAGCAAGATCAGAATTAGACATAATTAGTAAATGTGCAGGAGAGGATATCCATGGATTTCTTAGAGCAAAGCCCTCATTAAGAAGGGAGTCCTTAGTAAAATTCTCTTGGATGCTGCCTACACCCAGCAAAGAGTCTATTGAGAAATTTGGTCTGCCAACGCCATTCAGAGTGCTACAGCATTCGCGTAACGTTAGGGAGATCCCACCGGCAGCTCCCGAAGAGGTCAGACAGGCTCAAATGCCTTATCCTAGGTCTTATGCAAATGGCATTTATGGATTCGTTTCCACATTAAACCTAGCTCATATTGGCCATTCATTTACAGATGATAAGGATATAGAAGATAAAGATAAGATTGTCACGCGTAAGAGAATTGCAGTACAAGCATATATTCCAATGTTAACGGGAGCCGTTGGGGCCTCGTTAGCCAGAGCACTGCCAGTTTCAGACATTTTGGATGTTATCGTAATTTATTCGGATAAGCCCATACCTGCACCTGTTCATCCCATATATCCAGATTACATAAATGAAAACATCAAACTCTATGAAGGTGTCAGTAATGCATTAGAGTGCGACATTACTATGTATCAATGGTCGAAAGAAAAAACAAATGAAAAAGAGCAGGAAACAAGTGAGAAAGGACAATTTAGGGTCATTCATACAAAAACTCCTGCAGACGGATTTACAGAAATCATAAAAAAGTTGGAAGAACAAACTCATACGGTCAGTAAGAAATAAGATGAAGTAATGAAAGAGCATACCGGATCTATGAAGATACTCGGAGTCCATATCTCCATCCCACTGTATACTATACGTGATCCAGGATCTTGGGGAGTTCGACTCTCTTTTCTGCTTCCTCCACCTAGAACATTGATTGGGGCTCTTACACATGGTTTGGGAGTCGTTTACGGTATTGCAAGTGGAGAAGAGGATTTGAAAGGAGAATTTGCTAGGAATGTTCTCAGTTATGCACTCGAAAGATATTCGTTTGTCACAATACGCCCTTTGTCACCCTTAGTCAAGGCCTCCCAAATAATGAGACTAGTTCCAGCGATAGAAAAGGGCAAGAGTCCAAAAACATCAGAAGAAGCCCACGATGCTTTCAAGACTGATTTCATTTTTTGCAGCGATTTGAAAATAGTATATACAATAGATATTGATATGGTCAATTTAGTTTTAGAAAAGTATGGCTTACAGAAGGCAGGTATTGCAAAGCTAAATTGTGCTGCTCGATTTATTGATCGAATAGGTCAGACTGAATCAATTTGTCATGTGAAAGATATTGAATGGCTTGAAACTAAAGGAATAAGCTTAGATGTTAATACGTACTTACCAACACATTGGGTAGAGGATGCGAAAGGTGATTACAATATTGGAGAACTGTTGCCAAATATCCGTATATTAGAGGATTTAGGAGAAAAAAAGGTAAGACAACTAGGAATAGAGTCTATTAAAGACAAGGATCTAAGAAAAAAGAAAATTCCCTTCTTACTTCCTCTTCGAGTGGCTGAACACCGCCAAGGAAGAGAGATCCTAGAGCCTGTGGAAGTTAATGTTAAATTAAAAACAGGTTATATAGCATATTTACTTGATGATGGAACAAAAATCGTCCTCCCATCATAAGAGAGGTGAAATCGGATAGATTGAAAGAAACTTCAAACTGGTGGACCATTATAGAACAGATCATTAGACAATCGGGAAAAACCCTTGAAGAAAGAAAACTCCAGAAAGAAGTTATTGAGAAACTCCAAAATCTATTCGAGGGTTTTTCATCGAAGCCCTCATTAGTTCGACCCGTACTTGTTCGGCTTCCATGTGGTTATGGCAAAACTATTATCGGCGAGACACCATTTATTGCTCAATCAACAACTAAGAATTGGATGACGCGAGGTACGTGTTACGTACTTCCAACAAGGGCTTTGACCAAGCATCACGAGGATGTCATTGGAAAGCATGTTCATCTGGTTGATCCCGACGCTAGTGTTCGGGCGTTTCACGGTGAAGAACATCACACAAACATCTTTTATGCCGATTTCGCAGTCTCAACGTTTGATGTTTTCACTTATGCATATGCTAGGAATTCTAGAACAGGGCATCATTTGGAATTCCCTGCTGGCACAATAGCAACGTCATATGTGGTCTTCGATGAAGCACACATGCTGCAGGACGAATATTCTTATTCTCATAGTGTTTTGAACAAGATATTACACGTTCTGAGCACCAGTGGCGTTCCAACGCTCGTTATGACTGCAACCATGCCGAAGCCTATAGAAGATGTTATTTTCGATGGGTTAGAGCCGATCAAACTTCCAGATATAGAAGATTCGAGAAATATCCTACAGAATGAAGTTTACAGAGGAACAGTATAGGAAGTAAGGGTAGTCGAAGGAGATCTACTAAAGACAATTAACTGGAATAAATTGCAGAATGAATTTCTAGATAAGCGAATCTTAATAGTTTGCAATACTGTATCTGCAGCTCAACGGGTCTTTAAGGAAATAAAAGATAAGGTATCTGGTATAAACATCTCAGGAAAAATTATACTTCTTCATTCGCGTCTCGAGAAAGAAGAGAGAATAAAGAGAGAAAAATTAGTTACAGCTCTAATGGGGAAGGTTGAGTGTGCAGACAATTGTGGAAAAGGTCGAGAACTTCCTATTCCTCTTCCGCTTTATTTTACTCAAATAAATGATGAATTAAAAGTATATTGTAAATCCTGTGGTTCTGATAAGAAAGGCCTAGAGCTCGTACAATGTGTTATAGTTATAGCAACTCAAGTAATTGAAGCAGGTCTCGATATAAGCTCAGATTTATTAATAACAGAGTGTTCACCTCTTGACTCGCTTGTACAAAGGGTAGGTAGATGCGCACGATTTCCGCATCAAAAGGGTTCTTTAAAGGTCGTATATCGTGAGGATGTTTATCGTCCTTACAAAAAGGAATTGGTTAGGGAAGCTTACAGGATTCTTAAAGAATTATCTGATAAAGAACGGATTGAAGCATTGACCGATTTTGTTGAGTCCAAAAGTTTCATTGATAAGAACTATGAAGTATTTGAAAGAAAAGTGCTGAATAGAGAATTGCGAACATACTTATCATATCTTGAAGGTTTCGGTTTTTCGACATATACTGTTGACTGGAAGGTTCTAGAGCAAATTAAAGCTAGGCCGAATGCTTCTTTAACATTAATAGTTCCTAGTGAAAAAATTCAATTTTTAGAAGCTGAGGAAGATACTGACCTTAGAAAGGGTCGTTACCGTAGATATAAGCCGGTTAGTGATACTAAGATATTACCTTATAATGAGTTCTTAAGTCGATTATCAAAACTTGAAAAAGAAGGAAAATATGTGCTACTAGATTGTGATTTCATAACTCATCATTCATTCTCTTTAGATTACATTTATGCAATTAAGCAAGGTAAAGCTAGAGAATTTTTACTTCACGTAATGAACTCGAAAAATAAATTAGTAGAACTCGAATTGGTTAGAGTCTTAACAAATGAAAAACAATGGGATTATTTCTATTTAATTCGTATATTTCCTGCAGAATATAAACCGTCGGAAGGTGCGTATCTCCTGAATCCAGAATTTTATGATAAAGAACTGGGTTTAAAGATGGGTGAAGAAACATGAGTGCGTGGTTATGTAGTTTTACTGATCGATGTCCCTTTTTCCAAAGCTCATTTTGTGGACATAACACTGATAAGCCATTATTGCTCTCTTACCATCCAGAACCAGATTCACCAGCGATCTTTGAATGCTATGTAGAACACATGATAAATTGCTGGAATGAATGGCAAAAATTAGCGCTCAAGTGGATAAATCCTGTGAAACGTATATTGTCATCTGTCACTGGTGTTCAAATCGATAAAGAATCTTTCCAGAAAGCAATGAGTCTAGTTATTTTACATCATGACGTTGGTAAACTTACGAAAGAATATCAGGAAAAAAGGTTCTTTAGACATGAGATTATCAGCACATATATATTATATCGCCAATTTGACGAAGAATTTAGAGAAGATGGATCAAATATTCTACCAGCAATCCTTGCTTCGGCTGTCTATCTTCATCATGAGGCGCTACAGATATCGCACAATTATTTTGAGATGCGAGACCCCACATATAGCTATCTATTGCATTTGCTTTCTTCAAGGACATTTAATATGATTGAACATTTTAATGAGTTAATTAATCAAATGAATCAAAAATATATTATGCTTTCGCCGTCTGTTACCTCGTCTTTGATTGGAAAACCAATTATGGGGACTAATGTGGCTCGCACACTTAGTTCGATGATAGTTAAAGTTGATGGTTATTCTGAACCGCTTGTAACGCGAATTGCTGTCGCAGCGGTTCTGCATCCTCTTACAATTTGTGACAACTTAGCTGCAAATAAGAGAGGAGGAACACCTTCAAGTCTAAGTAAGGCGCTCATATCATTCTTTAACGATGGAGCCATAACGGTGAGGGAGAATGAGTGAGAAACATAATTTCTATGGCATGGGAGAAAGAGTAGTGGATACATTAGTTTTATATGCATTAAGCGATCTCGCCAGAACAGCTGATCCGAGATCAACTTTCTCTTGGAACCTCGGTGGAGAGATAATATTCACTCTTAGCTCAGCTAAACCTGAAATAAAAGATAAGATGCTAGATGTTCTTAAGAGCAATGCTAGAAGCATATCTATGGCTGATCGCTTAAACTTCAAACTAAATGTAGGAAAAGAATGGAAAGTAAACTCGGTAGCTTGTCTATACTGTACAGGGAATTGGAAGAAGGTTCGTGAAAAGAAAAACGAAAAAAGAGAGATTGAGAAGACTGAATACAAGAAGATAGAGCTCGCCTGCAAAATGAAAGGAGAGTGTGGAAAAATCAATATTCCGGCTTACGCGGTTTTTTCCTACAGTTTACATAAGCTCAAGTCGATTGACTGGCCAAATGCATATTCTATTTCGAAAAATAAAGGTAAAGGTTATGAAACACTTTATGTAGGATTATCACCATTCTGGTCCAAAGGTTTTAGACAATGGGATACTGAATGGAAAGAGCACAGCTCTTACGTACCCAATGTTATCCAAGTTCTCCTGCTTTACGCCTTGAGCAAATACGCAATAATTATTCCTAGTGAAACGCTTATTGAGTTAATTTTTTCACCCTCACTAGGAATCTATAGTTATAGAGATGCCAACCGAATAATGGATCTCGTTAAGAGACTGATTACAAGGTTCAGCATAAGTGTGAGAAATATTCGTATAGAGGAGTTGCCTATTAGCGCTGTACCACTCGTCATGCTTTCCCAAATGGATCTGTCCTCAATCATTGAACTTTCACGAAGGGAGTTGGAGTTATTGTTTGTTGCTTACGATATGGATCGTGGAGTGCCTAAGAACCCAAGGGGATATGAAGAACGAAGTTTAGTCGATGTAGCCATTTTTTATTCAAGACTCGGGAATTCATTTTGGGACTTCAAACGTATGATAGGGGATTTAGTAAATCAAATGTGGCGAATTGAATTTAAGACTCGCATTTTAGATATTCTAATAGATTTCTCCTATGCTATTTCCGGAAGAAATTTATGGCGTCTGAACGATGCACTATTTAAAGTAAGAGTCCTAGCAGATGATCTAGCACGCACCGGCACTCAGATACATCTTCTTCAACCAGGTTCTGCACTCAATATCCAACGGGCAATAGAGGTTAGATAAAATCTTAATGAATTCGCATAATTTTTAATCAGGCCATGTCTTGACTAGTTAAAAATTTTAACAATAAAGGAACTATTAACAATTGATGGACAACAAATTAATTTTATAACCAACTTCATAGCTTTCTTAATTATGTTCTTCCTTAGCAAGGCGGATCTGGATAAGCGGTTTAAGCTTCTTAGAACTGAGTTTCAGAGCTTAGGGATTTCTGAGGAGCTTAGGGGTTGGAACTGGCAAAGCCCACCTGTTGAACCGCCTTCTAGAAATATGTTTTTCGGGGTTGGTGATTTAGCCGCTAGGTACTGTAAGACGCTTCGAGACATCTACTTGAAGAGGGTTGAGAACGTTAAGCCTCCTCCGAACCTGAAGATGTTTGAGGGTATTGTTTACCATGGTGTGGCTACCGACGCGGTGACGAGAGTCAAATCCACTCTGTTTGAAAGGGGGGTGATGGGGGGTGCAGACATAGTGGAGGATTTGATGCCGAGGGTTGCGGATGCTTGTGAACGGTTAATCTGGGATGCGATAAATGCTGTGGGGAGGCTTGAGGATAGGGATGTTGAGGCTGTTAAGAGGAAGGCCAGGTTCTTCTACAGGTATCTTGTTGTTCAGGCAGCGTCCCAGGTTGACTTAACCCTTTCCAAGTTTCCGCATATTGATGTT
Source organism: Thermoproteota archaeon (assembly GCA_038850115.1). GTDB lineage: Archaea > Thermoproteota > EX4484-205 > EX4484-205 > JAAOZP01 > JAAOZP01. Next base: position 3,303 of record JAWCMB010000055.1, on the reverse strand, counting down.
GACAGCCTTGTGAATCAGGCTATTCCCCCTATCGTGGAGAGGAAGGTTGACGGTAGCTTGGTCGGCCTCTCAAAAGAACTCTCAGCGGATGTTTATACTCCTGCCTACGCTGTCGCAGACTTGAAGACGGGTGAGGTTAGGGATTTCCACCCCTATGCTCCAACGGGTTACGCGTTAGCCATAGAGGCGGATGAGGAGACTGCTGTAAACTTCGGAATGATCATATACATTAGGCTCTCCGCCCAGAAGCCGGTTCCAACGATTCAGACGAAATGCTTCCTCATAGGCGACGAGTTGAGGAGGGAGTTCCTCGAGATTAGGGACGAGGCCTTTGAAATCGTTTCTAACGCTAGGGATCCTGGCAGGCCTGCTGTCTGCCCTGATTACTGTCCATACTATGCGGTTTGTACGAGTGAATCTAAGTAAAGGAAGAGTCAAGAATTAGTGAATTCTTTTCTGAAAGTAAAATCTTAGTAAAATCTTCTGCCGGTGTATACGCTTAAAAACCTCCCTGCAACAATTATTCTGGAGGAGTTGGTTAGGAAGAAGGTGGTAATAAAAGGAGAGAAGGTGCAGGACGTTGGCTACAGGCTTTTCCTCCTAGAGGCCGCTGAATCAATTGGTTTGAAGGGTTTTCAGGCTAGGAACGTTGAAGATTATGTGGAGTTCATGGTGGAGGGCGATGATAATAAGGTTGCGGAGTTCATAAGCTTCGCAAGGACGAACTATCCTGAACTGGCTAAGGTTGAGAAAGTTACTGTGGAGGACTATGAGGGAAACATTATGTCCATAGAAGGCTTCTACAGGAGCTTCAGTGCCAGCCAGCTCGTGAAGATAGTGAACGTTGGGGTGAGCATGCTGGGTAAGCAGGACGCCATGTCGGGGAAAATGGACAAGATGTTGGAGAAACAGGATGTTTTGATAAGCGAGGTTAGAAACCTGAGGGAGGATCTCAAGGCCTACATGGATGAGAGGTTCCGTAGGCTGGAGATGGAAATAGCCAAGATAAAGGAGAAGATTAGAATAGCCTAAGCTAGTAGGGAAAAAGCTATTCTCTAAATGTATATTTTCAGGCTTCAAGCCTAATCCAGTAGAATGAGAAGGCTTGTGATTAATGATTACGGTGTCTTCCTAGGCGTTAAGGGCGACCGGGTTGTTGTAAGGAAAGGTGGGGAGAAGGTTGTTGAAATCGCCGCTGGAAACATATCTCAGGTTCTAATAGCCTCCAGGGGAATATCCTTGTCCTCAGCTTTCTTAAGATTGATGCTTAAGCACAGGGTTGACTTCGTAATCCTATCCGGCTTCGGAAACCCTTTGGGTAGGCTCACCAGTAGGAAGGGTGGGGCAATAGAGCTTAGGAAAAACCAGGTTCAGGCTCAGAACGATGATAGGGGCCGACACTTGGCTAAGCAGTTCGCCAAAGGTAAGCTGGCGAATCAGTCTAACCTGTTGAAATCTCTCGCTAAGAACAGGAGGAGCACGAAGCCGGAGCTAGCTTCCAAATTGGAGGAAGCGTCACGCATAGTTCTAGAGTTCGTAAGCCTTATCGAGGAAATAGACCCTGTTATTCCACTGGACAGGTTTAGGGCTGAGGTGATGTCGGCTGAAGCCAGAGGCGCAGACACATACTGGGAGGCGATTAGCCTAGTGTTCAACGAATACGTCGAGTTTCCTAAAAGGATGAAAAGGTTCGATATGCCTAAGGACCCTGTGAACGTCCTGTTAAACTATGGCTACGGGCTTCTGGCATCTGGCGTCTGGATGGCTGTTGAACACTCCGCCCTCGAGCCTTACGCAGGTTTCCTGCATAAGGATAGCCCTAGGAGGCCCGCCTTAGTGATGGATTTGATGGAGGAGTTTAGGCAACCTGTAGTGGATAGGGTTGTCCTCAGGCTGGTCTCCAGCATGAAGGAGAAGACGAGGGAGCTTTTGGAGGAGGGGAGGCTCACCCAGGACGGGCGGAAAACGATAATCCAAGAGTTCAGCAGGAGGATAGGGGAGAAGGTTACCTTCATGAACAGGGTTCTCCCACTGGAGGCTCATATTTACGTTCAAACAAGAAGACTTTCAGAGTTCCTGATGCGTAGAACCACTGGCTACACTCCTTACACTGAGAGGTGGTAAGCATGAAGACCCTAGTGATATACGATATAACTGACGACAACCTGAGGAACGCTGTCAGCGAGGTCTGCAAGAACTTCGGCCTCTCGAGAATACAGAAGAGCGCATTCCTAGGAGACCTTGTGAGCTCAGCTAGGAAAGAGCTTAAGGCTAAGCTGCAGAGAACACTGGGGGAGGCTGAGGGCAACATTCAGATATTCGTGCTCTGCAACGCTTGCATAGCCCTCAGAGAAATAATAGGCAAATACGTTGTGCCTCCGGAGATGGGGACAGTGATTGTCTGAGGAGGAGCCTGAGCTCATAGCGGCAACGGACATAAAGCAGTATCATTTCTGTCCCAGAATCATTTACTTCACTAGGGTTCTGGGCGTGGAGGAGAGAACCACGGAGTCGGAGGAGGAAGGGAAGGAGGCGCATACCGAGTTCCACAGGAAGGAGAGAAGGAGAACAACCCTGCTCGGAGGGAAGAGGATGAGGGTTGAGCAGAAGTGGACGGCCCTCCAGCTGAAGAGCGAGAAACTGGGCTTAGAGGGCATGGTCGACATGGTGGTGAAAACCCCGGATGGATATGCCATCGTAGAGTATAAGATGACAACCATGCCGAAAAGGATTATGCCAGGCCACCTTTACCAGGCGGCTGCATACGCGATGCTTGTGGAGGAGGCTTTTAAAACAGTCGTGAGAAAGCTGTACGTATACTATGAGAAGAGCAGCAAGTTTCTTGAAATCCCTATGACTGATAGTATAAGGAGGCACGTCTTATGGACAATAGGGCGGATAAGAAGCATCATTGAGAAGGAGAAACTGCCGCCTGCCAAACCCTCCGGAAAATGCAAATCCTGCGGATACAGGTGGGTCTGCAGGGAAGCCTAAGATGTTTCGCTACCCTTTATAAACCCCCTTGCAGATTTCCATGCAGCGAAGCAAGACTTATAAGAAAACCTTGAAATAAGTAGATCAGGTTTAAAAAGGGCGGAAAAGTGCTCAGAATCTCGATAAAGAGAATTGAAAGCGCTACTGATACCCAGTAGTTCAACAGCCTTCAGGTTGGAATCTCGATAAAGAGAATTGAAAGCATCATCTGCTATAACTATATATCTTTCTTTGAAAATCGGAATCTCGATAAAGAGAATTGAAAGCATACTCTCCGCTCCGACTCGGGTCAGGCGTAGGTTGAAGAAT
>JAWCMB010000054.1:8064-10906 GCA_038850115.1 Thermoproteota archaeon | reverse complement strand
TCTAGGTTTTACTAAAAATCCATTATAACCATCGATTATCTGGTCAGGTATCCCGCCAACATTAGTGCCTATTACCGGCTTCCCGCAGGCTAAAGCTTCTGATACGACGAGACCGAAAGCCTCTTGCAACGAAGGAACAACGACAATGTCGCTCATTGCATAGTATTGAGGAACTTCATCCCAAGCTAGCCACCCAACAAACATAACCTTTTCTTTCACGTCAAGTTTAACAGCCAAATTTTGAAGATGGTTTTTTAATGAACCGCTACCTCCGATGATAAAGATAACGTCTTTCCTTTCTCTCAATACTAATGGCGCTGCTCTTATAAGATATTCTAAACCGTATTTTGGCTCGTGAGCTCTTAACGTAAATACTATAGTAGACCCTCCGATATTAAGTTTCTTCCTAATATGGGACCCATGCAAATTCGGATTGAACCTTTGCGTGTCGACACCATTTGGTATGAGATACACCCTATTCGTTTCATTTACGATTTTAAGGGCTTCCCGGTAAGTTGCTGTGCTTGCCGCTATTACAGCATCCGCATTCACGACAACTTTACGAATAACAGCATCTAAACTTCTATGCAATCTTAAACCATATTTCACTAAAGGTTCAGAAAGCATATCATACCCGTGTACAGTTATGATTAACGGTTTTTTTGTTCTCCTTTTAGCCAATAGTCCAACTAGACCCTCCGGATATGCAAAATGCGAATGAATTAAGTCTATATCATTATCCTTAATGACTTTAGCTACATTAAGGGCGTACAGGTTTTCCCAGTAAAGAGACACGGGGCATCTCAGCAATGAAATTGGAGGATATGCGGAAATATTCTTAAGGGTTAAAAACAAAGCCCCCGCATCAAGCTTCCTCCCGATACCATGGAAGTAGATTCCACATGATATTTCATTCTTCTCCAGTTTTTGCCTTACCACATGGACTTGTACACCCCTATGAGAGAGTCTGTAGGCTTCATCAAACACAAAGGAAAAGGCGACGTCTTCTGCCGTCTTGCCTACAGAGCCAGAAATTATTGCAATCTTCAATTCTTGCCTACCTCATATTCTGAAATGCCTGTTCAAGCTTCAACAGTTTTGCATTAAGCAGCGTTAAAGCTTTATCCACGTTTAGCGCGCGCCCCAGTATCGACAACACCATCAACATTCGTGAACCTCTCATTCCCATGGTTTATAATTCTGAACCTCGCTTTAACAAACCCCATACTGTTTCGATAAAAATGCCTCCCCTTAAATCTTTAGCAGGCAATATTCTTCTATACCCTCCTCAAGGAATATCGTGACGCATAATCCCCTCATACCGTAAAGCCAGCCTTACGAAGGTTTTCAAAACCCGTACTCCGCGGAATATCAAGACTGCTAAAATCATACTCGCTAAGAAGAATGACATGCTAAGATTTTATCCCCATGATTCTAACCACGTATCTGGAAAACCTTTCTCCAAACAATCCTTTAATAAGCTCCACGTCGTCGCTGTTCAAAACCCTGAGACCCCTGACTAGTAGAGCGTAGGCTGCGACGCCGATTAGAACATGCAGGGGGAGAAACAGGCTTCCCTGCAGGAACTGTTGAGCAGCCAGCACCACCATGGCCATCAGCGCTGAGGACAGGAGGATCCTTAAAGCAACCGGGGTGTCGACTCCAACCTTCATAACCCTCTTTAAGAAGAATAGTGAAAACAGGAAGCTTAGAAGAATCGATACCCCCTTTACAACCGCGAGCCCAACCAGGTTGAGAACCGCTACCAGAGGCACGAATCCTATGCTAAGTAGTGTCGAGGCAAGCGTCACCAAGAGAATAGTCCTAGTCCTCCCGTATACTAACAGGAGGCTGCTGAAGGCTGAGTAAAGCCCGTAAACCAGGCCGAAGACGGATAGCACCGCCAAGGTTGGCCAGCCCGGCTCATACTGCCTGCCTGCGAAAACGATTAACACCTCTCTAGATGTTGACGCTAAGCCTAGTGCAAGCGGGAAGAGAAGCAGCATGGTGTACTTGCTCACCCGCCTAACACTCTCGGAGATTGCTGAGTGCTCACCCCTGCCGTACATCACGCCGTAGAAGGGGAGGAGCGACGAGCCTATTGCTGAAGCTATGGATATGAAGACTGAGAAAGCAGTGTAAGCCACGTTGTATACTCCAAGCTGTTGAAGCGGGAGGAAGGCGAGTATGAGGGCCTTATCATACCAGTTGTAGAGGAAGGAAACCATTGAGGCAGCATAGACTGGGGCTGAGAACCTCAACATGCTCCACAAAACACCATGCTGTTCTGAGGAGCCTCTTCTGAAACCCGTCATCCTGAGGGTTGAAAAGACTAGGAGTGTGAGCAGCACCATGCTTCCGGCAACCCATCCGTAGAAAACTCCCGTTAAACCATAGCCCTCTATGAGGAGCTTGATGATTAAGACCCATCTGGCTGCGACTGAAGCCATGTTGAAGAAAGCCATGGTTTTCAAGCGGCCGGAGCCCAGTAGCACACCGTTCAGAAGAGAAGCTATTGAAGCCAGCATCATGTCTACGGCAACTATGGTTAGCAGGCTTGAGTACCCGGGGGTTCCGAAGAAGGCTTGTGAAACAGTCTTCGACGAGGACAGCAGGAGGATAAAGACGGCTAGGGAGGCTAGAAGCCTGAAGACAAGTGCTGAGAAAACATATTTCGCGTAATCAACCTTCCTGCCGATGTTCTCTGAAACAAACTTAGCGATCGACGAGTTTAACCCGAAATCCACCAAGACCTGGACGAGAGAATGGAGAAGGTTAACCCCGGCTACAATACCCATCTCCCCCTGTGTGATTGCTCTCGCCATGAAAGCATAGCCCAAGA
>JAWCMB010000054.1:0-8054 GCA_038850115.1 Thermoproteota archaeon | reverse complement strand
TGAGAAAACGTTTTGAAGGACAAGGTATATGGAGCCGACGGCGACGGATGCCATGCTTAAACCCTCGTCAGGCAATGTTGAACACCTTCATGTTTTCTTAGGAAACAGTGTAATCAACTTAAAAGCTTTAAAAAACAGGATGTTTTCAACGCTTTTTTAAAAACTGAAAGATTGATGGGCGAAGGCTTTTCGATCCTGCCGCCTAAGCTCGCGCTCGATTATTAAACTTAGCACTTCTTCCTTAATCATCTTTAACCAATTCTATGCTTTTTTTCTTTAACGTAACTTAACGTTGTTTTAGTTATGGTATCGTTGTGATTCCAAGTCTCTTGGACACATAGCGTTGTTTATCGTCGAGTGTGAGCAACGGACTCTTCTCTTGTAATGCTAGGGCTATGTAGAGCGCATCGTAGATTGTTATCCCGTTTTCCAAGGATATTTCCAATGCTTTATCCGTATATTCCTCTTCTCTCCTAAGCTCCATGTTTCTCTTAACATAGTCCTTGAATAATGCTAAAACACGTGGAGTTTCTTCAACGCCTATTCTCTTAATGTTCACCGCCTTCCACACGGCATTATAGAACTCTTTAACCGCGTGGTCCACAGATATGGTTGTAGCCATATATTTAGAGAGCTCACTCCAACCCTCCTCGCGAAGAAAGAAGGCTATGAGGGCTGAGGAGTCAGCCACTATCACGATCCTCCCTCACGCTCCTCGTTGAGAAACCACTTGGCACGCTCCATGAGGCTCTTTCTAAAGCCTCAAGAACCTTCTTGAAGTTCTCCTCGGCCTCAAGCTGCCTAATCCTGTCCTCGATAAACCTTCTGAACTCTTGAGGCCAGTTAACCCTATCCTTATATTTCATCATCTTATCCTTAATTTCCTTCCCAACCTTAACGCTTACAACGCTCATACGATTATCAAGTATACCATTTGGTAGACTATTTTATAAACCTTATGGTCTACTATAATTAACACGCCTAAAGATCTCTCCAAGACATTACTTCAACATGTTTAGCGGCAGCTCTTTTAAGCCTCTCATCCTCCGTTACAAGCGGCTTTTCGAAAGATGCTGGCCATAAGGTAGCTGGCATCATAGAAAGTAACGCGCGTGCGCTTGAATGCCTTCCTCTTGGTACAAGACTAGCCAGAAGCCTTCAAAACGGCCCATTAAACATTATGCTTCAAGAATTCTTGCATACTTCTAACCATTCTAGGGCTCAATTCTTCTCATAACCTTAATTTTGTCGAAGTCTTCGTCATAACTTACTATGGTTGTTATCTTGTTTTCCAAGGCTATTGCAGCATGGAGGGCGTCTCTAGGTTTAAGCCTGTATTCTTCCAGGAGGCCCTGCGCCTTTAAAGCGGTTGTCCCTTTTACCGGTAGAAGTTTTAGGTTTGGAAAACCCAAGAATTTTTTCCCCTGATTTATAGCGGTATCGATTCCTAGGATCTTTCGAACAACCCATGAAATCTCGTCCCAAGTAACAGGCGAGGCATAGGCTTCAATTTTCCCCAGCGCTATCTCTCGGAGGAAGCCTCTTGCACGTGCTGCTTCTCGAACGGATGCGGGATCATAAATGATCGGATATACGAAGATGTTGGAGTCAATGTAAGACAAGCCTTTCCTCAACCTCTTCCTCTAAAATCCTCTTTAAGTCTATTTTTCGAGTTAGTTTCTTCTTTCCGATGGAGCAGAAATCATCGATGAACTTTTCCGGATCCAATTCAGGCTTCATCAACAATTCTTTTTCCCTAACCTCCATAACGATTTCGTCTCCAGGCTGAATTCCAAGTGCTTCCCTGATTATCTTAGGTATGACAACCTGGCCTTTAGGCCCAATCCTCCTCTTTATGCGCATTCTTACCATCGAGTATGAAAAAGTATGATTTATTATTTAAACTTTTTCTTACATCAGGTTCTTCCTAAGCGGCTGATGCTTCTTAAAGCCCATTCCTTATAGCTCAGGCATTATGCCTGGGATAATTTGGTTGCGAGCCCGCGCTTTGAGTTCACTCCAATAACTTTAGAAATTCTTCTTCGGTTAGATCAACTTAATTCAGAATATCCATTAGCGTTGTCTTATTTAATCTATTCGCGTAGAGGAACTACTGTGCGTCTTCCGTCTTCATGCTTTACAAACACGTGGCTTTCTCTTCGTCTTACTAGGTGAAAACTATCTTGGAAATAACCTTATCACAACGATTCTTTTAACGCTTCTTTGATGTTCACTTTACTAATGGAGTTAGGTGGAAGCTCAAGGCTGAAGCTTCCTTCGAGCAGGTTGATCAGCTTGTTGATAGGTTGGTCATTGGTGTTCAACAGCAGAATATGTTGGGGGAAAAGGGTAGCATAAACACCATCCTTAACTCCATCGGGAACAGGGCATCCTTCCCCCCTTAATTTCTGAACGAGGGAAGCGAAGAGCTTGTCTTTTTCCTCCCAGCTAAAGGGTAGGAAAATCGTTTTCCCTTTACCTAACCTCTTCACTCCTTTTCCCTTGTCAAAAAGCTCGTTAAAGGGAGAAGTATCCCCTTCAACAGTCGCCATCTGGTGAACCCCGCAGGAAAAGAGCACTCCGCCGTTTTCCACCCATCTTTTAATAATGTCTATATCCTTTTTCTCTATGAATTCGCCTGCGATTAGGAGGAAGAACTTATAGTTCTTAAGGGCACTATCTCTCAGCATCGTTTCGTCCACGAAGTCAATGTCAATAACGTCTCTTAATAGGGCGACTCTCTCGGGGAAATCAGCCCAGCGAAGGGCGAGAGATGCCTTGGGATAGAGGACGGCCACATCCACACAGGGGGAGGGCATTGCCTCAAGATAAGGATAGTTATCCCTAAATATCCGCATCCTTTTTTCACTACTTGTGATGTTCGTATTATATTCGTGCAATTGTTTTGCTCCAGACGCTACCGCATTGTATATTCTTGCTACAATCCCTTTTTCATCAACCCCTGCAGCAGGTTCAAAGCCGTAGAAGGCGCCGTAGAATTTCCCTGCCGATGCCACCCAGTGAGTAAGGTAGAAGTTGAAAGCGTAATCCGAGCCCTCATTGGTTATCCTGACGCCGCACTTATTCTTCGCTGACACCTTGCACTGTTCTGCGAACTCGCTGCCATGGGGAGGGACAGCGTCTCCTCCGGTGCATAGGTATACTTCAGTATTGGGAAAATATTTCTTGGTAGTGGCAAGCCACCAATCAGCCCACCTAGTCATTTCTCCCCTATACCAATTGATGAAATCAAGCCATCTTCTTCGGCTTTGCGCATCCTTAGCGGTGAAAGTGCCAGCAGGAGTAGGCGCGTCTTCCCTAATCCCGCCCCTTACTTCCAATGGTGGAAACTCAATATCCTCAAATGAAGGGAAACTCGTTCCCCATGCGGAATTGAGCCCTTCAATCATCCCATATTTTTTCCTCATGGCTTCCCTGAAGGATTTTCCCGCATACGGGTCCCCACACCAGTAGCCGGGATGAGTATGATATGCCCCAGGGATCTGAAATGTCCAGCCTCCTCCCCAGACGGGAAAGATGGCTTCACCATAGTCGCCACTTATGCCCAATAGGACTGATTCTATCACTCCTGTTTTCCCATAGCGCTCGGCGAAGGCAGAGAGAAAGCGCTCAATCCATTTCGGGAGGTTAGGGTTCCAGATGGATTCTATCTTGCTTGTGATGTTGTGCTCCAAGCAAACCGCCCCTAAATGCTGGTCTGTTTCCCTGAACCATTTGGGAGTAGCATAGGCGGGACCGGCAATGAGGAAGGGAACCCATTTCAAGCCATGTTTCTTCAATATCTCAACCTGTTTATCCCAGCGTTCCCAAGCCCATTCATCTTTTTCAGGTTCAACACTCTCCCAGGTGACATAGGATTCTACGCTGGTTACTCCTAAAGTCCTGAATAGCACAGCTTGGCTCTCGGTAGCATCGTTACCAAAAGTTACTTCCCTTCCCTCTACGAGGGAAACATGTCTGAACTTGCTTTCACCCATAGTCTTTGAACCCTCCTTTCAGGGTCGTGATCAATTGGCTTTGTTTCGGAGGCCTCAATCTTATAAATGTATATCTCGTTAGAAGGAGCGCGCGCAAATCTGCTCTTGGAGGCTTCGCCAGGCCGAACAGGACTAAGCTCACGAAAAAGCAGAAAGCAACAGTTAATAGTACCTCGTCAACATGAACCCGTGTTTTAAAGTCTGCTTATTAGGCGGTATCGCCAACATGCTCTTTTTTCATCTTCTCCAAAGCTTGATCGAGTTTAAGAGGTTTCGCATCCAGGAGGACACTGGCTTTGCTTACGTTTAGCGACGAGTCGATAGGTCTTTTAGCTTTCCACGATATTTCATTCATCTTAGCGGGTTTAATTAGGCTCGTATCCAGGTTGAAGACTTCTGCAAGCTTTAGGGCGAACTCGTATCTGTTAACCGGGGTCGCTCCCGCAGTATGCAGAACTCCCTTAATCCTTCTTTCAGCAATTTCCAAAAGCATTTCAGCAAAATTTGTGTTAAACGTGGGGGAGACATGCTGGTCTGCGAGGGCTTTTACTTCTTTACCTTGGTTCAGATTATTTATTAACCAAGTGGCAAAGTTAAGTTTGTGCTCTGGACCCCAGCCGTATATCACGCTTGGCCTGGCGATACACCATTCCTCAGCATACTCTTCGACGAATTCTTCACCTTTAAGCTTCGTGTAACCGTAGTAGTTTATTGGGTTCGGGTCATCATCCTCAGTATAGAATCCTTTCTCACCGTCAAAAACATAGTCTGTGGAAACATATATTAGGTGTGCACCTATGCTGGCAGATGCTATGGCAACATGTCTAGTTGACTCAGCATTCGCTTTCCAAGCCAAGTTCTTGTTGGTTTCACAACCGTCAACGTCGGTGTAGGCTGCGGCGTGAACAACTACTTCGGGCTTTAATTCGGAAAGCGTCTTGAAGACACCGCTCTGGAAAGTTAAATCCAGCTTAACGGATACTCCTAAATCTACAGGGTGTTCTTTATAGATCGAGTAAACCCCATAACCTCTTTCTAAGGCTAGTTGGCATAACTTACGACCCAGTAGTCCACTTGCCCCAGTCACTAATATTTTCAAAACCTACCACTTAAGCTTCCACGGCGCCGGATGAAGAATCTGCTCGTTTACCAAAGGTTTCCACCACCACTCATTATCCAAGTACCATTCGACGGTAGTGTTCAACGCTACGGAAAAACCATGCCTCGGCTTCCATCCCAGTTGGTTTACAATCTTTGATGAATCCAGGCTGTATCGAACATCGTGGCCGGGCCTGTCCTCTACGAGCTCCATCAGGCTTCTAGGCTTACCCATAAGCTCCAGAATCCTTTCTACAACCTGAAGGTTTGAAAGCTCGTTTCCCCCAGCAATATTGTAGATTTCACCCTTCCTTCCGTTTCTCAAAACAATGTCTAATGCTTCACAATGGTCTAAAACGTAAATCCAGTCTCTAACGTTTCTCCCGCTCCCGTAAATCGGAATCTTAAGGTTCAGCATCGCCCTGACTATCGTCTTAGGAATAAGCTTTTCAGGAAACTGATACGGCCCAAAATTGTTCGTGCAACGCGTGATGCACACATCCAACCCGTATGTCCTATAGTGGGCTAGGCATAAAAGGTCTGCTGAGGCTTTTGAAGCAGCATAGGGGCTTGATGGCTTAAGCCTATCCTCCTCCTTGAAGGACCCCTCAAGAATGTCGCCGTAGCTCTCGTCAGTGCCTACTTGCACAAGCCTAGTATTCCTATTGCTCCTCCTGATGGCTTCAAGTATGACGAGGACACCCTCAGTATTGCTCCTGAAGAAAGGCCAGGGGTCAGCTATGCTGCGGTCAACATGGCTCTCCGCGGCGAAGTTGACAATGGCCTCAGCGTTATCCACGAGTTCGCTCATAAGACTCGTGTCGCATATGCTTCCCCTTACAAACCTGTACCGCTTATCATCCTCAAGATCTTTCAGGTTGTTTGGGTTAGACCCGTAGGAAAGGCTGTCGACATTGACAATCTCAACGTCCTCACGCGTTTTCAACAAGTGCCTGATGAAGTTGCTCCCTATGAAACCGCAGCCTCCAGTAACTATGAGGCGCATGCTCTCACCTGTGGGGAGGATAAAACCAGTCCCAAGGCTTGTTGCACCGTGGATCATCAGTCCTGCCGTTTATCCTCCTAGGAACCACCTGAGGATCGTTCCAAGGCCTTCTCACTTCATCAGGCTTCTCATAATCGTAAAGCCTGTTCACGAAGTAAACCAGGTAAGCTGGCTCAGGGCTCACAACCTTGAAGCCGTGCCAGTAGTGACCCGGAACCCTCAGAACCTGCAGCACTTCTCCTGAAAGCACTGCTTCAAGAAGATGCGCATCCTCCTCATCGTAAACACAGGCTTTGACGGAACCTCTTGCCACGAGGAAATAGTCTGTCTGACCCTTCTCATGCCTATGCCAAGCCCTTACGATGCCGGGGTACGTCACCGAGAGGTTTGCCTGCACAACAGAGTCCTCCCCTAGAAGGTTCTCCCAGTCTGAACGCATGATTTCAGCAAATACTCCGCGTTCATCAGGATGCCTGGCCAGGTTGAGAAGCCTTACACCCGCGAGGGGCAGCTCCCTAGCCTTATCCTGAGGCATGTTTAACCATAGGCATGCAGGGTAATAAGCCTATAGTTCCACCTCAGAATAGTCCCCGACGTGGAGTCTCACAGCATTCCTAGCCCTGTTCTTAACAAGCCTCGTGTTCCTCCCGACGAGGCTCTCCTCAAGCCTGTCAACATCCTCGATGCACGCTCCCTCTAAAACGATGGAATACTCTATCGAGCTGTTCAAAACCCTAGCGGTATCACCTATACTCGTATAAGGCCCGATGAAAGAATCTTGGATGATACAGTTCTTCCCGATTATCGCAGGCCCTCTTACAGTGCTGTTAGCAATCCTGCTACCTTCTCCAACTGAAACCCTGCCTTCAGCCTTAGAGTCGACCAGCTCCCCCTTAATCTCCCTAGTTCCATATTCGTCTAAGATTAGCGAGTTAGCGTAAAGGATATCGTCCTTCTTCCCGGTGTCGAGCCACCATCCGTCTACAATGCTGTAGCCCACGCTGAAACCTTTTTCAAGCATTGTCTGAATAGCGTCAGTAACCTCAAGCTCACCCCTCCAGCTGGGCTTCAAACCCTTAATCACCTCGAAGATAACAGGCTTGAAGAAGTACACGCCGACAAGCGCGAACCTGCTGGGCGGAAACTTTGGCTTCTCCACAAGCCTCACAAGGTTGCCCTTATCGTTGAACTCAGCGACCCCGAATCTAGAGGGATCGTCAACCTCCTTCAATAAAACCATACAGTCGTAATCATTTACTAGAAACTTTTCAAAATAGTTTTTAACACCGTTCTGCAGAAGATTATCCCCCAAATAAACTATGAAGCTGTCATCCTGAACGAAACCCCTGCACAAGTATACTGCGTGAGCAATACCTAAAGGCTTACCCTGCTGGACATACGTTATCCTCACGCCGAACCTGCTTCCATCATCATAATGCTGCTGAACAAGCTCAGGAAAAGTCTCACCCAAAACAATCGCTATTTCACTAATGCCAATGCTCCTCAAATCCTCCAGCACATACTGGCTAATAGGCTTGTTAGCAACAGGGATAAGCTGCTTAGGACCGGAGAAAGTCAAGGGTCGAAGCCGAGTGCCGGCACCACCATGCAAGATAACGCCTTTCATTCAGTAAACTCGTGATACTCCAGAAATTTAAGCTTTATATGCGGTGTTTCAAGCATCATGCGTTACACAGAAATATGAATTTAAGAGGTTAGGAGAAAAGAGAGTGTTAAGAGGACTAGGATGCGCATCATATTTTGTTCAAAGAATCCTTTAGTTTGCTCGGATGATAAGCTCCTTTCTTAAGAGCTTCGTTGTTTAACGTTTCCTGCTGGTTCAACAGTTCTGCAATCCCTGTCCCGCCTACGCTCTCTTCAAATATATTCTTTCCAGGCAGCCGTCCTTATACGGCCTGATATGACTATAGTCTCTTTCAAAAACCAGCCTT
>JAWCMB010000053.1:0-11012 GCA_038850115.1 Thermoproteota archaeon | reverse complement strand
GTTTGCCAAGAGGGTTTCTGAGCCTCTTAACATTAAAGTTTTCGTAACGCCGACATGCCCATACTGTCCAACGATGGTTTTCTACGCTCACCAGCTGGCTTTCGAAAGTGATCTGATAACCGGGGAGATGATTGAGGCAACAGAGTTCCCACAGCTGGCGGAGAAGTATAATGTCACGGGTGTTCCGAAGCTGGTTGTGAACGATTCTCACGAGATGGTTGGAATGAGGTCGGAGAAACAGCTGGTGGATTTTCTCAAGCATGTTTTAAACTATTAGTGCTTTCAAACAATATTTTTAAGCGCATCCGGTTTGTTTGGGGGCACTAGTAATATTAACATTTAAATAATGTTGGCTCAGGAGGGATGAACCATGTTCGAGTCAACGTATTACGAAACCAGGTATAGGCTTGGGCAGTCTAGGGTGGGTTTGATACCGTTAGGCTCAGTGAGGAACCAGGGTCCACATCTCCCAGCGGGCTCAGCGTCAATCCTTGCAGACTATTACTCTTCAAAAATAGCTGGGTCACTACACCCCTACGTCTTCTGCATAGACATGACTCCCTACGGAGTGGGAAGCGGTCTAATATCTTTGAAAACAGAGGTTTTAACAACGCTGATAGTGAACCTGGTGGAGGAGCTTTCGAAGCTGGGTCTTAAGAAGATTGTTCTGCTTAACGCCGACGCTTCAAACGATTCTCTTCTTAAGGAACTCTTAGACAAGCGTCCCGTTAAAAACGTGGAACTGCTTCAGCTTAACGTCTGGGAGCACTATCCCGATGTTCCAACATTGGAGGGTGAGCCTAAGGCGGGCTCAGGCGGAGCCTACCTTACCTCTCAGCTTCTCTACATTAACAAGGGCCTGGTCAAGGAGGATCGGATTAAGTACGCGGGCCCATCCATGGGTGTGGAGGGGGATGCTTCTAAAGCCAGTCTTGAGGCCGGTGAGACGATTGTTTCGCAAACCGTTAGAATTCTCATCGAGAAAGTAGAGGAGTTTATGAGGAAATAGTAAATTTACTTTAGCGTGACGCTTCTCACTCCACGTATTCTTCTCATTTTCTCAATAACCTCGCCGGGGATCCTGCCGTTAACAACGATCTGGAGCTTGGGCTCCGGGACAAGCTCAGGGTCGTCAGCGATCACCTGCCTTATGCTTATTCCAAGCTCAGCTATTATCGTGCTCACGCCCGCAACAATCCCGGGCTTATTCGAGTCAGCGTAGATCTCGATGACGTCGAAACCAAGAAAGGGGGCAGCATCCACCAGATTAGGGCCTGCGGGCTTAATCGCTCTGAAGATGTTGCTGAGCTTCTCGTCCTTCATTATGAGTTCAACAGTGTTCCTAACTATCCTCCTGTCGGCATTAGCCGCCTTAGCTATCTTCGCATCCGGTATGTTTATCGGCCCGCAGTATATCCTGCCGTCATCAGCTATCCTGAAACCGTTTTCAACGAGTAGTCTCGCAACCTTTACCTTCGCAGGAAACCGTTTAACCTTCTCATACACTTTGCTCCACAATTCTAATATTCCTCCTGTGAAACACGTATTTAAAAATTGGTTGATGGTTGGCTACAAAACTCGCGTATTGTCTGAATGTACTCAAGTATACATTTGCTCAAAATAGTATATATACCCCTGGCTTAAAAGGCCTAAGGCGATTCGAAGATGAAGCCACCAGTAGTGAACCTGAACCCTGAGGAAATGCCTAAGGAATGGTATAACATTCTTCCTGATCTCCCGCGCCCTCTCGACCCTCCGATGAACCCTGCCACTGGGGAGCCTCTCCCTCCGCAGGCTTTAGAGGTGCTTTTTCCGAAGGAGCTTATCCGGCAGGAGGTTTCAGACCAGAAGCGTATCCCAATACCGGAGGAGGTTGCTCAAGCCTATTACGCTATCGGTAGGCCGACTCCGCTTAGAAGAGCAACACGTTTAGAGAAATACCTTAACACTCCTGCGAAAATATATTATAAATGTGAGTATGTGAACGTCGTTGGCAGCCATAAGCCTAATACTGCTATAGCTCAAGCATACTATAACATGGTTGAGGGAACAAAGGGCTTAACGACGGAAACCGGTGCAGGCCAATGGGGCTCAGCCTTAGCGCTAGGATGCGCCTTCTTCAAGATGAAGTGTAAGATATTCATGACTAGGAGCAGCTACCTTACAAAGCCCTACAGGAAGATACTTATGCAGCTCTTCGGCGCCGAGGTGTATCCTTCCCCGAGCGACCAAACGGATTTCGGCAGGAAAATGCTTGAGCAGGATCCTAATCACCCGGGCTCTCTCGGAATAGCGATAAGCGAAGCAATAGAGACTGCGGTTAAAACCGGCATGAAGTACTCTTTGGGGAGCGTTCTGAACCATGTTCTGCTCCACCAGACTATTGTAGGTGAAGAGGCTATTAAGCAGCTTCAGATGCTGGATGAGAAGCCGGACTACGTTATAGGCTGCATAGGAGGAGGCTCAAACTATTCTGGGCTAGCGTTTCCGTTCATGCGTGAAAAGCTTGCCGGTAGGCTTGATGCTGAATTCGTCGCGGTTGAGCCTAAGGCCGTACCCTCCACGACTAAAGGCAAGTATATGTATGACTTCGGAGACACTGCTGAAATGACTCCAATGCTTAAAATGTATACTGTCGGACACAAGTTCTTCACACCCCCAATACATGCCGGCGGCCTCAGATACCATGGGAAGGCTCCCATACTCAGCCTACTGATTCACGACGGGTACGTGAAGTCGATAGCCTACCATCAGAGGGAGGTTTTCGAAGCCGGCAGGATCTTTGCTGAAAACGAGGGGCTTGCGCCCGCTCCAGAAACAAATCACGCGATCAAGGCTGCTATCGACATCGCTTTGCAGTGTAGGAAGAACGGGGAGGGTAAAACTATACTTTTCAACATGAGTGGCCACGGGCTTCTGGATCTTCAAGGCTACGCTGAGTATCTTGAAGGCAAGCTCGTCGACTATGAGCCCTCGCAGATTCTTGTTTAACAGCGAATCTTAATCGACAAATCCTTTTTATTTTTGCAAACGCTTGGGAAGACAGCGGCAGAGGCGGCTATAAGTGTTGAATAGGAGGGGGTTCTATTTTGCGAAGATGGAGCCGGGGGCGGGATTTGAACCCGCATACTGTGGGTTTCCGTCAGAGGCTGCAGCCCACCGCCTCTCAACCAGTTTATTTTTACTGTGAACCGGATTCGACCACCCCGGCCTGTAATGTTTAACCCTGCTCAGGTTAAATAAGTTTTTCCGCAAGGCTTTCTTCTCAGCTATGTTTAAAAACGGGTTATAGTGGTTCTTCTTAGGTTATGACCGTGTATTGCGAGTGCATGGTTAGGTACGTGGTTCCCGCGCTCAGGATGCTGATATCGAGGCATCTTATGGAGAACTATAGTCTGAACCAGGTTCAGGTGGCTAGGCTTCTCAATGTGACCCAGCCCTCTGTAAGCAACTACATGGGTAGGAGGAGGGGCAGCGCTAAGATAAGGCGTTACCTTGGTAATGCAGTGGTTAACGAGTATGCTGGAATCCTGGCCAAGAAGATTTTTGAAAACGGCTTAACGCTGAAGGAACTTGGAAGCGATGTTTGCAGCCTCTGCACTGAGCTTCGTGAGGGCGGTTACCTGACGGGTTGATTCTAATGAGGCTGAAGCCCTCCTACTTGTTTCTGGCGGTTTTCTCAGCGGTTTTCGCCGCATTAATAATCATATACTTCGCCCCCGTGGCTGAAGCAGGCTTGGTCAGGGACTTGATGTGGGTCACCTTCATATTTCTGGTTCTGAACGCTGTGCTCTCCGCCATTCTTGCTTCAGTAAAGAATGATGCTGAAAACCGCTCTGGGCAAAAGTCTAAATAGTAGCTTTATGTCTCGTTTAAGAGGATTGAGGCTGATTCTGGTGTTAGTGGTGCTGACGCTCCTCGCCCTTTCGCCACTACTGCTGATCGACCAAATACTGGCCATTCTTCCCTTGCGCAGCATCCCCTACGGGAATGAAAGCATAAGCTTATCGGGTTTCAGTAAAAGCCCATGGGTTTATGCTTTCGGAGTCTCCATGCCCGGCTATGGCGTGGGGGCTGTGGCAACCGAGGGCAAGAGTCTTGTCAGTGTTTTCACGCAGTTTTTCAACTCTGGTGTTTGGCTCATACTCTGTTTAGCAATCATCATAATGATAAGCCTTGTCTCCAGCATACTCTCCAACTCGGTGTCCGACGCTGTGAAAGCGTCCGTTTTCTCCATCACCATAGTGTCTGTCCTAGGCATATACTATTTGAATATGGATTTGAAACCAGCGTTATACAGTCTTCCGTTAAGGTCTTCTGTTATAGAGGATGCGGTGGCAACCCTCTCGCTGATGATAATTGCGGGGACAATAGTTAACATTATTGCTCTTGCAGCGTTGTCAGGGCTCCTGACTTACGTTGCTCTCGCACTTAAGCCTAGCCCGGCTCCAACTAAACCTGTTAAGCCGGAGGCTTTGGAGACGCCTGTGGCGACGAGCCCGGGTGAAGCGGGGAAGAGGAGGTTTCCTCCGCTAAGCACCCCCCCACTGTGTCCAAACTGCGGTTCTAAACTGGTTTGGAGGCCTGAGGAATCCAGGTATTTCTGTGAGAAATGCCAAAGCTATCCTGAGGATATCTACCTCAATATTTGACAAACATGCTTGCCAGCCAGTATATTACGAAGACGCTTAAAGCTAGGAGTAGCGCCACACTCAGTTTCCTTATTCTGCTCAACTCTTCCCGCATAGATATGTAGTAGGAGTCAACGATGACGTAAGCGTTCAAGTAGATCAGGAGTATTATTGCCACTGCGAATGGGAGTACTGTTGCTAAGGGGGGCAGCTGTATTGGGAAGCTGTCGTTAGGGCTCTGCACGCTAACCCTGTTTAAAATAAAGGTTATTTTCGAAGCTCCCTTAGGCATACTTATCTGCGGCCTAAGAACCACTAGAATACCGTTGGAGAAAGTGTAGTACTCTGACGAAACCTGCCTGTAGTACGTGTAATTGTTCGTTAAAACACTATAGAGCATTTTCACGGTTGAATTGGAGTTGAAAGTCAAAGTAAGGTTTGTCACCGACGACTCCGGAATGAGTTCCACCAGCGACAAGCGGCCCGTGAAAACGGGTGCCCCAAGGCTCCCGTTCGTTATTACGAGCATGGAGTAGCCGCTCCCCTCCTCCCCCTTTACATGCACCTGCATGTTATCTACCAGAGGACTTAACGCCACGATGAAAAGGTCTCCTTCAAGAATACTCACGCTAGGGAAAGTGTATTCCGCCGCGTCTCCGTCTGCTAGGGATGAGGCTACTAAATGGGCAAGTATGATCCAGGTTAGTAGTGTCGCCACGTTTTTCCTCAACAACCCTCTATTGTGATGGGGGCGCGTGGGATTTATTCTTTCCGTATTTTTGCGGAAGTTTAATAGTGGTGTATAAAGCTTTATACCCAAGTGCCGTAATGTTTTTTCGAGGGAATGTTTTCAGGCGAGTTCGAAGAGGATAGGGAGTTCGAGGAGGAATGGTGGTATAAGAGGCCGTTGCTAAGACTGGTATTCTCTCCTCTACTCAACCTGTTCTCTTGGAAGTACCGTATGTGGAAGTTTCTCCACCTGCCCCCGGAGAAGAGGAAGAAAATAGTCGAGAAAAAGGCTAGGAGGATTAGGAAAAACCCGATGTTTCCGAGGGTTGATAAGGGTGATTTAGTAGGCAGGGATGAGGAGCTGTTCAAGGTTCTGGTCAGCATCCACTATCATGTTTTAAGAGACCCTGAAATAAGAAGGACTTTTAAAGCAGCTCCCCCTCCAAAGCTGTTTATTATAAAAGGTTCAAGCGGCTCAGGCAAAACCTTCTTCGCAGAGGTTGTTCAGAGAGAAGGCTTTGAAAAAGGCTTAGAGTACGGTTTGCTGTTGAACCTGGCTAGGCTTAAGCCTGAGCAAGTTTACTCTATGTGGTACGGCCAGAGCGCGCAGAGGCTAAGCGAGTTCTTCAACGCCGTTTTCTACAACCCTAGCGTGGTGCTCATAGACGAGTTTCAAGCGTTCGCTAAAAAGTTCAGCTCAACCTCAGAGGTCGGGATGGAGGAGACGAGGGTTCAAACAGTTCTTCTTGAGAAGTTCGACGAGCTTCAGAGGAAGGATTACCGTACTGTGGTGCTTGTTTCAACAACCGAGTACGAGTCGCTTGTGGACACTCTCCGCAGGAGAGGGGTTGCTGGGACAATAGACCTCGATGAAAACATGTCTAGACAGATGCTGCTTAAAATAGTTGAGAAGCAGTGCGAGCTTCACGGAGTAAAGCTTTCTCCCCAGGATATTCTAACGGTAATAGAGGATAGTTTAAGGTCTTTTGAAACCCAGGCTATAACTCCCGCCGACATAGTTAACGCTTTCCAGATGGTGATCAACATTAAAGCAGCTCCTCTTCAGAAGAGAATCGTCGACAGCCTTCTCCGTGATAAGGAGCCTGAGAGCCAGGTTAACCCGGGTGAACTGGTCACGCTGAACGACTTCAGGGAGGCTGCTTCAAAAGTTAAAGCATACTCGATGAGCACGAGGACGGATGCTGCGAAAAGGTCCGTGGTTAAGCTTAGGCCGAAGGAGCGTTATGGGGATGTGGGGGGGCTTAAGGGCGTGAGGGAGGAGGTTATAAAGGAAATATCGTTATCCCTAAACCCTGAGCTCGCAAGCAAAGCTAGGTATATTCCGCCGAAAGGCTTTCTTTTCCATGGTCCTCCGGGAACCGGTAAGACTCTCCTAGCCAGAGCCATAGCTGGGGAGAACAACGTCTGGTTCTACCTTGTAAACGGTCCATCCATAATCCAAGGGATGTACGGTGATCCTGAGAAAACCATAAGGGATATTTTCGAGGACGCTAGGAGGAACGCTCCAGCCATCGTTTTCTTCGACGAGATAGATTCTGTAGCTCCTGGACGCGGAACCCATGACCCTGTTATAGACAGAGTTACAAGCCAGCTTTTAACCGAGCTGGACGGCTTCATACCTCTCTCAGGCGTGGTGGTGATAGCCAGCACGAACAGGGTTGACGTGCTCGACAGGGCTCTCTTAGAAAGGTTTACGCGAGTATTTGAGTTCAACTATCCTCGGAACGACGATGAGAGGAGGGAGATCATAAGCATCCATTTGAATAAGTATCTGGATGTCCTTAGTGCTGAAGCAACCGTGGACAGCGTGCTGGAGATACTTAGGAAGAAGGCTTTAAGCCCCAGGAGAATCGCTGACGTGATAAACGAGGCTAATAGGCTTAGGGTTAAGGAGCTGGATGCTGCCAGGCAGCTTGTTAAAACGCTTGACGAGGAGCGCCCGGTTGAAGAAGTAAGGAAGATCTACGCTAAGGACCTGGAGAGGCTTTCTAAGATACTTGGGGTAGACCGGGCTTCTGAGAAGTTTCTGGAAAGCCTCAGGCTGGTTTCTGCCTCAAACTATCCTTTACGGCCGTTTCATTTCCAGGAGGCTTTGGAGGCCCTTTCAGAGGAGGAGTCGGTTAGCGAAGCCAGGACCATGATAGATAGGAGCGTCAGGGTGGAGAACCCTGAGGTTGGTAAATGCTACGGTCTCGTCGCAATAGGCGCCGCCGGGGAGCAGAGTGGCCTTGTGAGCGTCGTCGAGGTTATCACTAATCCGAGGGGCAAGGGTGTTGCGAAGGTTATTGGGAGCGAGTATGGTGAGAGCATTCAGGCGAGCGCCGAAGATGCTTTCATATACGTTAACAGTGTCTCCGGATGGAGGTTTAAGAATCATGATGTTTTCGTGGAACTAGTTACGCCGGCGAAGGGCATGGAGAAGCTTCAGCTCCGCCCAGGCCTCTCCTATCCTCCTGTTTCAGGCCCTTCAGCAGGGCTAGCGATAGGGGTGGCAATGATATCTGCTTTCACGGGTATCGAGGTGGATCCGACAGTCATAATGACGGGTGCGATAACAGCCAAGGGTGAGGTCTGGCCGGTCGGAGGGCTTGATCACAGGGGCATGGGTAAGATAGATGCTGCGTTAGCAGACAAGTATGCTAAGAAGCTTCTCGTCCCTGTGTTCAACTACGAGTCGATGAAGAGCCTCAAGATAGTTGAACTCTTAGAGTCTAAAGGCATAGTTGTCGAGCCCGTTTCAAGCCTTTTAGAGGCTGCTGTAAAATCGCTGGTGGGAGTCGACTCGAAGGAAGAATTGCTGCTGCGACTGAACAGGGAAGCTCAGGATGGGCGGCTGTTGGAAAAGCTGAGCGTTTAAAAAGCCTTTATTGAAACTAGCTCCACAATATCCTTAATGTTTTCAAGTATTTTCACAAGGCTGTTGAAGACTTTGACAAGGCTTGTGGCGTACGCCCTGTAATCCTGCTTCTCCTCAAGGCTTAGAAGCTTCTCCTCAACCTCAGCATGCTTCTCCATTATCTCCCTCATAATACTGGCGTTGAACGTGATGAAAAGCTCTATCGCCTTAGAATGTATGTCGCTCAGCGTTTCACCCATATTGCTCAGCCCGCTAAGGCTTATTCTCTTAGCCCTGCCATGCATCTTTACAACCTCCCTGGATATTTGGACGCACTGGTCCGCGGAATCCTCGACGTATTTCACCAGCATCCTGAGATCCATCAGGTTTAGGAAGTCCATCCCCATCTTAGCCGGAAGCTCAGGATTCCTTAAAGCAGATCTAATAACTCTGACTATTATGAAATACTGTCTGTCAACCTCCTCATCCCTCTCAATAACTCTTTCAGCAAGCTCCTTATCCATTTTCGCTAATGCTTTAACGCAATCGGATATCATGCTCGCAGCAAGAGTGCTCTGCCTCCTAACAAGTTTCTCAGGAGTTATCATCTCCGGGTCGAGTAGAACTCTGACCTCTATCTGGCTTGAAGTCTCCTCCGATATCTCTGCCCCAGGCAGTCTCCTAACTATCTTACGCACCTCAGATATCTCGGCTGTCGAAAACTCTTCCTCGCTTCTGATGATTATCGTGTTATAGCCGAGCAAATAGCTTCCGAGAAGGGCGTGCTGCGGCTTCAACTCCCGACGTGACAGGTCTATTTTAACAGCCTCCTCCACGAGCCTCCCGCCTCCCTCAGGTATTATCGTTAGAGAGCCGTCCTTGTTGCTAACCATGGTTAGAGTCATTGCCGTATCTATCTTGCTCTGCTTAACCCAGGTTTTCGGAAGCGTTACTAGGAATGAGCCTGAGCCTGCTTTCAACACTCTCCTTTTCCAGACCAACGCTCAGTACGTACTGGAAGGAGAAAATATATGCTTTTTGTATTTTTATGTACAGTATATAAAATCAGTACGGTATGTTTATACGAGGCTTCTTGAAGCGCTGGACAGAATGGTCGCTGCGAACAGTGTTCAGACGTCGGTTGCAAGAAGAGTTGTGGCAACAGGTCTCTGCGCCGCGCTCTATACAGTCGTGGGAATAGCCACCTACCTAGGGATATTCGCACCCGGCGTAGGCGTGGTCAGGTTCTGGCCGGTTGTATTCATCCCAGCGATTTTTGCAATCGTCTTTGATCCTTGGATTGGAGGTACGGGTGCGGCAATAGGCATATTCCTAAGCGACCTGTATGTTTTCTACACCACGGGGGAAACAAATCCTCTTCTAAGCCTGATTGCAGGAGTGCCTGCAAATCTTTTCGGGTTCTACATACTTGGCAGTATAGGCAGATCTAAAGCAAGTTGGAATGGTTTGAAATTTATAATACCATTAATCCTGCTCGGAGTATCGGCCCTAAGCCCTTTTCTTTACGTCGAGTACATGATTTCAATAGGGATATTCGACATAAGCGTAAGATGGGTTTCAACGGTTTTCCTTGTCTTTGCAATGGTGGTGTTTATACTTGGTTTAGTAGGAGGCAGGCTTAGGAGGGATTATCTAAACTATTATGTGGGTGGGACGCTGGGTCTCCTTTTCGGGGCTTTCTGGATAGGTTTAGGCGTATGGTTTTACAGCCAGCTCTTCGGGCTTCTTCCGACAGGAATTAGGGCGGACTTTGCCATAGCTTTTGGTTACTTTCTGTGGGCATTCGGAACAGAAATACCGTTCATACTTGTGGTGCCCCCGATACTCGACGTGATTTACAAGGCTTATCCTTTTCTCAAGCCTGTTAGATGAGAAGGCTGCTGTAAAAGGTTAAAACAGTCTTCACACTGCTAGTATGAAGTTGAAGATCGCTGTCGGAATAGACATCGGAGGCTCGACGACGAAAGCCGTCGCCTTAAAGGGGAAGGAGATACTTGGCGTGAGTGAAATGCCGTCTTCAGACCCTCTTGCCACCTCCATAGGGCTTCTCGGGAAGCTTATAGTCATGATGGGGTGTTCTCTTAAGGATGTTGAAGTATTAGCGATAGCTGGCGGTAGGAGCAGTCAGCTTCCAGACAGCATTCTCGGCCTTAGGGTAGTAAAGGTTAACGAGATCGTCGCCGCGGGAACGGGCGGGATAGTCTTAACCGGGTTGGATGAGGCCCTGGTCGTAAGCATGGGCACTGGCACAGCACTCATAGAAGTGAGGGAAAACGGGAAGAGGATAAGACATATCGGCGGAACCGGCGTGGGCGGAGGCACTCTGCTAGGGCTGGCGAGGAAGATGCTCGGGATCTCGAGTGTGGGTGTTCTGGTGGAGATGGCTGAGAAAGGGGACTCGAGAAGGGTCGACCTGACGGTGGGGGAGATAGTTGGCAACGGGATAGGTATACTCTCCGCTGATATGACTGCCTCAAACCTGGGAAGGGTTGGAGACACTTCCAGCCCCGAGGACCTGGCTGCTGGAATAGCCAATCTAGTTGGGGAGGTGGTGGCTTCAGTCACGTTTCTCGCTGCCTCGAAGCTTAAGCTTGAGGATAAGGTTATTCTGGTTGGGAGGGTTGCGAAGCTGCCGCCTGTCCTTAAGAGTATTCAAAGGGCTCTTTCAAGCTTCGGCGTTAAACCAATAGTGCCTAAGCTGCCTGAGTACGCTGTCGCTGTCGGAGCAGGATACAGGGTTTCAGCGGAGGATGATCCTAATGCCAGCCTTATCC
>JAWCMB010000052.1:8757-11045 GCA_038850115.1 Thermoproteota archaeon | reverse complement strand
ACCGCTCTCAGCCCAAAGGACCATGTTGCTATGACTGCTTTCATAGCCTTTTAGGGTGATTGAAAATCTCTTTTAAACTTTAGCGACACTATCTGTTAGGGTAGGGAAGTAAATACTCTTTAATGAAATTCTTATTAATCGCTGATGGAAAGTAGGCTACCGGTGGAGAATGGCTGATCTAAAGCTCGGGGTAATCGTCGGCTTAAAGCCAAACATGGAGGAAGAGTTTAAAAAACTAAATGAGTACGGGTTTTCAACCGCGCAGGTCTCCTGCTGGACGATGGAGTATTTCAACGACGAGATGGCACTAATGTTGAAGAAGACCGCTGAGGACCATGGTGTTGAAATAACAACTATTTGGAGCGGGCTGCCAGGCACTCCTGTGTGGAACTTCGTACAGGGGCCGTTAACCATCGGGCTGGTTCCGCTTGAAACAAGAGAGGCGAGGGTTAAAGCCTTGAAGAAAGCCTCAGACTTCACTAGGAAGGTTGGCGTCGGAAGCGTGACCACTCACGTCGGCTTCATACCGGAGAACCCGAACGACCCGCATTACATAACGCTGATCCCGGCGCTCAGTGAAGTTGTAAGCTATATTGGGGGGAACGGGCAGGAGTTCTGGTTTGAAACAGGCCAGGAAACTCCGGTGACCCTGCTTAGAGCAATTCAAGACATCGGGCTTGACAATGTTGGGGTGAACTTTGACGCTGGAAACCTGATTCTCTACGGTAAGGCTAATCCTGTGGATGCTTTAGACGTTATCGGCGGATACGTTAAGGGGGTTCACGCGAAGGATGGGGAATACCCTAGGGACGGGTATGCTCTGGGACAGGAGAAACCGTTGGGAGAGGGGAAGGTGAACTACAAGGTTTTTATTCCTAAGCTGGTTTCACTCGGATACAGGGGTGCTATAACGATTGAGAGGGAGATCGCTGGGCCCAAGCAGGTTGAAGACATTCTGAAGGCAAAAAGGATAATTGAGGAGATACTGAAAACCTGTTGAATCCTCCGCGATTCTTGGGGAGAAGGAAAAACTTATAAATTTCCACATAGAGGAGTGGGGAAAATGGTGCTGTTCGGTAAAAAGAAGAACGAGAAGACTAAGGCTGAGAAAATAGCGGAAGCGTTGCTGAATAAAATCGGGAAGGAGAAGCTGGACGATGAGGCGACTAAGCTATACTTCCAAGGCATCCGGAACTTTGACGAGCAGATGGAAATACTGGCTAACAAGTATGAGATAAAAATAGATTAACACGAGCAGGCTCGCGCCGCTACGCTTTCGAGAACACCGTAACTAGTCGCGATAGCTGCTGCTTGAAGAAGCAGTAGCAGAAGCTTTAAACCCTCTGAGACATAATGGTTCAATGGAAGTTTCCTGATGCGTTAAATTGTTTTCTCTGAAAACTCTTAAATACTGAAATTTAGAGTGGGAAACTGAATGAAAGTCTCGTTAATAATGAGAAAAGACATTGAAAGCATTGTTTCAATGGAAGAACTAATGGGCGCCATGGAGGATGCTTTCAGGGCTAAAGCCATGGGGAGGGTGCAGATGCCGACGAAACTCTACATAACCCTTCCGGAGGGCGATTATAGGGCAATGATGGCCTATATTCCTGACCTTGAAATGGCGTGTGTAAAAATAGTGAACGTGCACCCGAACAACCCTCAGAAACACGGTTTACCAACCGTCATGGCGACGATGGTTCTCATAGATCCCCACACGGGAAGGCCTCTAGCTATTATGGACGGCACTTATTTAACAGGCATGAGGACAGGGGCCACTGGAGGAGTGGCTGCAAAGTATCTTGCTAGAAAGGATTCGAGAGTCATTGGGATGGTTGGCGCAGGGTCTCAGGCTAGAACTCAACTTTTAGCTTTGCACGAAGCTTTTAAGATAGAGGAGGTCAGGGTTTGCGCGAAGACCAGAAGGGAATGTGAAGAATTCGCAAGGGATATGGCGCATCTTGGCCTGAATATTCTGGTCAACGATCGTGTTGAAGAAACAGTAAGGGGCTGCGATATTCTAGTAACAACCACGCCTGTGACCCGACCCGTGGTTAAAAATGAGTGGGTTGGCGAAGGTGTGCATATTAACGCCATAGGAGCGGATGCCGTCGGGAAGGAGGAGCTGGACCCGGATATTTTGAAGAGGGCTAAAGTTGTCGTAGATGACTATGAGCAGGCATGCCACTACGGTGAGTTAAATGTTCCGGTTTCAAAAGGTATTTTCACGCGGGAGCAAATACATGCTGAGTTAGGCGAAATAATAGTGGGGAAAAAGACTGGAAGGG
>JAWCMB010000052.1:0-8747 GCA_038850115.1 Thermoproteota archaeon | reverse complement strand
AGGGTTAATGATAGTGAGATAACTGTCTTCGACTCTACTGGTTTAGCAATACAGGATCTGGCTGCAGCGGCTCTAGCCTACAGGAGAGCTAGAGAGCTTGGCCTATTCGGTGAAGCTGAACTGCTTTGACATTATGGCAGCAAGTCTTCGTCTTCAGCTGAACCGAATTTTGTTGGCAGTAGACACCTTACAGGGTTTTTCAGCGCACACTGCTCCTAAGAAGGTTGAGTAGTTCTCTATCTAATCTATCACCGTTTGGCAAGGTTTCGCTATGAAACTCTTCGCGGCCAGTATTTATAATGCCGAAGGACCCGCGGAGATTCCACACAGCCCATCCGACCCTGTTCTCCTTTAAAATATTTAGAACGTCGCTAAACCAGTTGAGTTGCGTCTGCCGGGGAACTTTGAAAGTATACACGCCGAGTTCACCGCAATGTATAAGTGTACCAGTCTCATCTCTAAACTCAAACCAGGGCCTCATCCAGTTTTCAAGCCAGTTTCGATCCACGTACACCCCCTTCCATCTTTGAAGAGAGCCTCTTAACGGGGATTCCGGCGGTAATTCTGCCAAATACTTATCCAGATTCGGAGCCTCACCCGGGTATTTGGGCTGCTCATTGTACATTCCCCACGGCTGCCACCAGCTTGCCATAATATGTGTAATCCAGGGGGGTTCATACATGTGGAAGCTTTGGCCAACTAAAGGGTCGCTGACATCCGGCACTGGCGCGTAATGACCATCAGGCATAATTAAACCGTCTACGATGATAAGCCTATCTTTATCCTCGTTTCTAATTGCTTCAACCATTCTTTCAACGAACCTTTTGTAAAGGCTCATCGTGGTTCCATAGGGCTCATTAACCAGATTAAAACTTAACAAAGTATTTGGAATACCTTTATAGCGCTTGCTGAAAAGCCTCCAGTGGAATTCGCATGCCGCCTGAGCCTCCTCGTCCTCCCACAGGTTAAAAGGCTCTATGGCGATCCGGTTAACAGAGTAGCCCGGTGCACGATGGAAACACAGGTTCAAATGTATCCCGTATTTCTTGCCTAGGGCAACAGCCTCATCTATTTCTGACAAAACCTTCTCATTTATCTTATATGGATCCCTGTCGATAATCCAGCACCGGTAATCCATCGGAAGACGGAAGAAGTTGAAACCCCATTGAGACGCGCGTTTAAAATCAAGCTCGTTAAAAGGAAGGTTCAGGTCCTCGGCTTGAAACTTTTCTAAAATGTTAAAGCCACACCATAAAGGTAGTGATTCCTTCATGTTTCTTCGGGATTTTTAAATACATAGCTTCCTTTAAAGCTTTACGTTTTCAATTTCTCCGGCAAAACACGAAACCGTATTCCTCCACCTCTCATTTTTTCACAGAGGAAAGCTTATTTAGGACGCTTCAAGCATGAAGCACGATGAGGAATGGTATTCCTATACTCTCTTCCTGAATTAAGCGACGCGGAAACGCGTTCCATCTCAGCCGAGAATCCTACGGGGGAGAAAGGTAAAGGGGCTATGGCAGTGCCTGACGAGAGGAGCCCTGCTTCAAGGCTTGGCAAAGGGTGGAAAGTGAGGCCCTGCATTACGCTGTCTAAAGGAGAAACCGTTAAGCTTGCAGACATAAGGGGAAGCGGCTTTATCCGTCACATTTGGATTACGGTTGATCCCAAGGCGTACAGGAATTGCGTTCTACGCTTCTTCTGGGACGGCGAGGAAAAGCCGTCGGTTGAAGTGCCTCTTGGAGATTTCTTTGCGAACTGTCACGGTTTAAGGCACAATATTAATTCAATGCCTATCGCGGTTAATCCCTCCGGAGGATTCAACTGTTATTTCCCAATGCCTTTCAGGAGAAGCGCAGTGATAACTATTGAAAACCAGTGGATAGAGAATATCGAAGGGTTTTTCTACCAGATCTCGTATTCGCTGGAGGATGTTGGTGAAAAAACGGCCTGTTTTCATGCGCAGTGGAGACGCTCGATGACCAGCAGGCAAAACCCGCAGCACACTATACTAGACGGTGTCAGGGGAAGAGGCCATTATGTCGGTACTGTCTTAGCTTGGACACAGCTGTCTAACGGGTGGTGGGGAGAGGGAGAAGTAAAGTTCTTCATAGACGGCGACACGGAATACCCGACGATCTGCGGAACAGGCACAGAAGACTATTTCGGAGGAGCCTGGGGGTTTGGCGGTGAAACGTTCTCAACAGCCTTCTTAGGCTATCCTCTCTACAGGAAGGAGCCGGGAGAGGTTCCGAGACATACGCTCTACAGGTGGCATGTTCTCGACCCAATCAGGTTTAAGAAGGACCTTAAAGTTACTATCCAAGCCTTAGGCTGGTACCCCGATGGCAAGTTTCAGCCTCTTACTGATGATATTGCTTCAGTCGCATACTGGTATCAGACCGAGCCTCACGCGCCCTTCCCAATACTGCCTTCCCCTGAGGAACGCTGGTCAAGATAGGGCTTCAATCTCGCTAGAGATACTCGGTAGGCTGTGAAAAGCCTCGTTTTATTTTACTTGATTTAAAAATAAAAATGTGGATACTCTTATTTCCCTGTTATTTCTTCCACTTCCTTCCTGCCTTTCTCCAGCTCTAGAGCCTGCTCCTTATCTATTTTCAG
The DNA here is from genome assembly GCA_038850115.1 of Thermoproteota archaeon. Taxonomy (GTDB): domain Archaea; phylum Thermoproteota; class EX4484-205; order EX4484-205; family JAAOZP01; genus JAAOZP01. The sequence goes on along the minus strand of JAWCMB010000052.1, from coordinate 6,125 downwards.
CAGGAGGGCTTGGAATTCTCCCACGTGAGTCTTCTCCTCCTTAGCTATGTCCAGTAGGACTTTCTTTATGTCCTCATTGTCAACAGCCTGGGCAAGTTGCTCGTAAAGGCTTACTGCATCTAGTTCAGCTATTATTGCTACACGTAGAACCTCCTTATTGATCTCTTTTTTTCCAACCTTCCCTAAATCAACGGGAACCTTTGAAATCATCTTAATCTTATTTAAGCAGCGGGTTTCTTTTAAGTTTTTACGAGAAAAATCTAAAGATTGTAAACGTTAATGTTTTAAATGCCTACTGCAACAGATACTTAGAGACCCATTCTATCATTTTCTCTTTATGTACACTAGAGGATTCATGACCCATCCCAGGGTAGACTGCAAGCTCCTTTTTACCTGAAGCTATGTGGTTGAAAGTCGCGAAAATGGTTGAAGGCGGGCATACGACATCCAAAAGGCCGACCGACATGAGGATTGGACACTTAATATCAGGAGCAAAGTTCATCGCGTCAAAGTAGGAGAGTGTTTCAAAAACCTTCTCAACCTTGTCAGGATGCATCTTAAGATAGCGAGGTATCTCCAAGTACGGGTCTGAAGCCGCAACCTCAACAGCCCTTTCAAAATGACATAGGAAGGGTACTTCCGGTAGCGATAGAGCGACTTTTCCTCCTAGGGATGAGGTTACGAGTGTTAAGCCTCCTCCTTGGCTGCCTCCAGTAACTCCAACCCGCTCCTCGTCAACATCTTCTCTCTCGCAAAGAATTTTAAGCGCGCGAACACAATCCATGTAAACATATCTATAGTAGTAAGTGTTCTTGTCAAGTATGCCTTTAGTCATGTATCCTGTAATGCTTCCAGACGGGTATTTCGCGAAATCAGGCGTATCGCCGAATTGCCCCCTAATGTCGATCGCCATAACAGCAACCCCTTGGAGAATCCAGCCCAAGTAGTCAGAGATAGTGCCCCTGTGCCAACCGTAGCCATGGGGAACAAGAAGCGCCGGGAAAGGCCCGTTTCCAACAGGTTTTATGAACCAAGAGTTTATTGGAGTCTTATCCATGAAGCCGTCGAAGGAAAGCAGGTATGCTTCAAGCCTTTTCACAGGATACTCGAGCCTCTTTAAGACGGGGTTTAAAGGCTGTTCTTCAGAGAGCTTCCTGTTATAACTCCAGAAGCCTTGGAAATCCACCCGCCTCGTGAGCGGCGGCTTGTAAACCTTAAGCTGTTCCAGCGGAAGATCTACTATAGGCATGTTTTAAAGGCCAATCTAGCAAGTATATATAGTTAACCTATAGGATGCTTAACACTGGGCTTTACACGATCATCTTAGCACAACCCGTTCCCCGGTGACGATGTAAACCACTGACTCACCTATGTATGTTGCGTGATCAGCTATTCTCTCCATATACCTTACCACTAGGACGCTGGAGATAATACACCTGTTTACGGCAGATGTCTCTTCAATCAGCCTATCCAAGAATTTAAAATACATCTCGTCAACCTGTTTTTCTAATTCAGAGAGAGTTTTAGCCATTTTAACGTCACGGTTTTCAAGCATATCCACGCTTATTCGGATCATCTCTAACACTTTCTTCGCCATTTCTTTAACGTGGTTTCTAATCCATTCTTCGCAAAGCCCCAACCCATCTAGCTTCTCGTAGATTTGCGATATGTCCAGCGCATACCTGCCATATCTGGCTAGGTTGTAAGATATTTTCATGTAGGATTTTAAAAGCCTAAGGTCTGATGCAACCGGCTGAAACCTCGCGATCAACTCGAAAACCTTATCTTCAGCCTCGTCCGCCGTTGAAACCAAAATATCAGATGTTTTTTGAACCTCCAAGTAGGTGCTTACACCATCAACATACCCTTTGAGAGATGTTGAGATCGCGTTATGAGCAAGATCACCCATTCGAATAAGCATGCTCCTAACCTGCTCCAAACCTGAGTCAATTAATCTGGCCATTTTTTCACCTACCCAAAGCCTCCGGTTATGTATTTCTCAGTCAATTCATTCCTCGGATTCTCGAAAATCTGTCTAGTTGGCCCGTGCTCTATCAGTTCTCCCAGATAAAGGAAGGCCGCGTAGTCTGAGACGCGCGCCGCCTGCTGAACATTGTGAGTAACTATTATAACAGTGTATTTTTCCGATAGTTTTCGCATTAACGTTTCAATCTTTGCAGTAGCAATAGGGTCCAGAGCACTGCACGGCTCGTCTAGGAGAATGATTTCCGGATTGACTGCAAGGGCTCTCGCGATGCAAAGCCTCTGCTGCTGTCCACCTGAAAGACTAAACGCACTATCATTCAACCTATCCTTGACCTCATCCCAAAGCGCAGCCTCTTCGAGGCTTCTTTTCACGATCTCGGCAACACTACTCTTGCTTGCCATACGGTGAATCCTAACCCCGTAAGCAACGTTTTCAAATATTGTTTTCGGAAGCGGGTTTGGCTTTTGAAAAACCATTCCGACCCTTCTCCTTAATTCATACACATTAGTGTTTTCATCATAAATGTTTCGACCATCGATATATACTTCACCTTTAGTGCGACATCCATCTATGATTTCATTCATCCTGTTAATAGTCCTTAACAAAGTACTTTTACCACATCCTGATGGGCCCATTATTGCTGTTACAGTATTTTCCTTTATTTTAAGGCTTACGTCCTTCAACACATGATTGTTTTTAAACCACACGTTTAAATTTCTGATATCTACCTTAACCATGGTTGTTTCCTCCTATAGTATATTCTGAAGGCTATGGCTGCGACAGCTATTGAGACGACAATCAGGAAAAGAATTATGGCTATGCCGAAGACCCTGTTGGGAGACTCTCCTAAGACAGTGATTTTCACAAAGAGGTTGAAAGCCAAGGCCATTACAGGCTCCAATGGTGATTTGGGTAGACCCCTGGTTACTAAGACACATGATGTAAAAAGAATAGCTGCAGTTTCTCCAGCTACTCTCGCCATCCCTAAGAGAACGCTAGTAATTATTCCAGGGGCTGCGGCAGGAATAACCACAGAGCGTATAGCCCTCCATTTAGACGAGCCCAATGCTAGAGCAGCCTCTTTAAAGCCGTTCGGAACCATTTTAAGAGCTTCCTCCGTACCCCTAACTATTATCGGGAGCATCATCAACATCAAGGTTAGCCATCCGGCTGCCAGAGAGATCCCGAGCCCAAGCATCCTTGAGAAAAACGTGTACCCGAATAACCCTACAACTATTGAAGGCACCCCCGCCATATTGTTGAAAGCCTGATCAATAACACGTGTAAACCTTCCTCGAGACGAGTATTCCACCAGATATATTGCTGCTAAAACACCGATTGGAGTCGTTACTCCAACCGTGCCTACCAGTAAGTAAAGAGTCCCGACCACCATTTCAAAAATTCCACCCTGCAAAACGCTTGTAGTTAAAAGCTCCCATCTGAGAGTACTGATGCCTGTTGAAAGAGCTAGGACTATCCACAACAGTGCAGCCAAGCATATTAATACAGGTATTCCAAGAATTGTGAAAAAGACTTTTTCTTTAATCTTACTCATCATTTTATTCCACCTTTAAATTTTGATTCTCTCCTAACCATCATGTCTGCTAATGTGTTTACAATAAACGTTATTGTGAACAAGATTAACCCTAGGCCGAATAAGGCACTGTATTCAAGGCTTCCCACAGCAGCCTCTCCCATTTGCATAGCTATGACGGCAGTAATCGGGTATACTGGTGACAGAAAGTTCCAAGGCGGTTCTGGGATTACTGCTATATTTCCTGCAACCATCAGCACAGCTACTGTTTCACCTATTGCTCTTCCAAACCCTAGCATGATGCTTGCAATTATCCCGGATTTAGAAACCGGTATTACCACGGTTTTTATCGTCTGTAGTTTTGTCGCGCCGAGCGCTAAAGCTGCTTCCCTATACTCCTTTGGAACGGCAGATATGATTTCACCCGAAACTCCAATAATAGTTGGAATAGACATTATCGCAAGCAGAATGGAGGCAGTGAGTGCTACTGTTCCAGTGGATATTCCGAAGAAAGAGGCCAGTTGCGGGGCTAAGAAGACAAGCCCAATAGAACCATATATTATTGACGGGATGGAGGCAAGGAGTTCAAGCAACGATTTAACTAAATCCCTAAATGTAAATGGCAGAACATCCACTATGAATATTGCTGTAGCAACCCCGAGTGGAACCGCTATAATTAGAGCACCAGACACCACCATTAAGGAGCCATATATCAACGGAAGAGCCCCGTAAAGGCCCGAGTTAGTTTCCCAAATCCTGCCGATTATGAAATCTATGCCGAACGTGAATAAGGCTTGCGCGCCTTCTCTGACCAAGAATGCTAACATTAATAAAATGAAAAGTATTGAAGATGATGCGCATAAGAAAAGGATAAGAACTATAGGTTCCTCTCTAAAGATCTTAAGAATAAAATTAACCTTACGCATCAGAGACTTCATGGTTAGACCCCTATGTTTAAATTACGGAACGGGAAACACGTAGGGAAGCCTTAAGTATCCGTTTGCCTCAACTATCTTTTGTCCCTCCTCACTTCTTACGAAGTCTATAAACCTGTCGACTAGAGAACCGCTCTTCGGCTGACCGTTTGTAATAAGATACAGGTATCTTGAAATCGGATAGTCTCCCTTGGCAATGGAAGCAGTCGTCGGATAGACGTATGGTTTTCCAGGCTCCTTAGCTAAGGATATAGCATGCATTTTATCGCTTAGGAAGCCGAATCCAACGTAGCCTATTGAGTAGGGCGTGGTTTCAACCTTTGTTCTCACGGCAGGATTACTCGGCTGCACGCTTGCACGCTCTGTTACATTATATTTCCATGGGTGCATCGCATATTCTTCGAAGGTGCCTCTTGTGCCTGATCCCGGCTCCCTAACGATTACGGCTATCTCCCTGTGTGGCAATCCCTGTTTAACCTCATCCCAGTAAGTATACATCCCGGCGAAAATCTTGCCTACTTCTTGAAGAGTAAGGCTTAACGGATAGCTTGAGTTCGCAACCGAGGGGTGAACAACCACTACTACAGCGTCCAGAGCAATCGGATGTAGCCACAGGTTGATTCCCTTGCTTTTAGCATTCTCTATTTCAGTGTTTTTAGGATCTCTCGAAGTCATCCCAATATCGACAACGCCATCTATGAGGTTGCTGAAACCAACTCCAGAACCACCGCCTTGAACAGTTATGGTTATTCCCGGATACTTGTTCATCAAACTAATGGCACACGCGTTAGCTATCGGTAATACTGTAGTGGAGCCTGAAATAGTTATCCGGGAGCTTCGCCAAGCATAATCTTCTTCAAATTCTTTCAGGGCAGTCTCCAGTTCTTGTAATCTAGCTCCCTGCATAACATTATTCACGTAGTATCCTATAACGAGGCTTACTATGGCTATTATGGCCATTATCCCTATCATTTTACTTTCCATCTTTCATCCTCCTCTGGCGCGAAGGAAAGTAGAAAGCCATATATACCTTATCCAAATAGAAAATATATCAGCAAATGAACTATATAGATGAGGGTGAATCGAATAATGGTGGAAGCCTCTAGCCGAGAGGAAATAAGGAAAATTCAATTGACAGGTAAATCAACATACATAGTGTCTTTGCCTAAGAGCTGGGTGACCAGAATGAAGCTGAACGCAGGAGACCAGATCGCGATTTCTGAAAACAATTCTTCACTTATTCTGACACCCAAGAGACTCATTAAGCCGGAGAAACAAATAGAAGCAACCATCAAAATATCACAAAAAGATAATCCGGACACGATCATGCGTAAAATAATAGCGCTTTACCTAACAGGATACAATCTGATCAAAGTTAAAACTTTGGGTGAAAACATAACTTCTCTTCAAAGAAACCTGATCAAAGACCTCACGCGAAGAAAGCTAGTTGGCGTTGAAACGATCTCGGATTCTGAAAACGAGATTGTATTACAAATACTGGTTAGCTATCCCGAGCTTTCCGTTGAAAATGCTTTAAGAAGAATGTGTCTTATAACCGCCTCCATGCATAGCGACGCTTTGCAAGCGTTAAGGGAGTTTGATGAAAAGATTGCCCGAGACGTTATCGCTCTGGACGATGAGGTCGACCGGTTCAGCCTTTACGTGATAC
>JAWCMB010000051.1:0-11057 GCA_038850115.1 Thermoproteota archaeon | reverse complement strand
GCCTCAACTCTCCTCTTAGCCCACTCGTTGCCACTGATGTAGTGACAGTCTGCGGGGTGACAAGGCGCGACGAGAACCATGCCCGCTCCCTTCTCGAAAGCCCTCAGGATCATTTTCTCGCTGACCCTGCCTGAGCACATGACTCTGATTATCCTAACGCTTGAAGGGTACTCTAAACGGGACACGCCAGCAAAATCGGATCCCGCGTAACTACACCAATTACAGCAGAAACTTATAATTTTTTCTTTGGGTTGTTCTTCTAGTGCTGCGTCGATTTGTGCATATATTTGTTCGTCTGTGAAGTGGTGTTGGTTTAGGGCTGCGAAGGGGCAGCCTGCTGCGCATGTTCCGCATCCTGCGCACATTGATTGCGTGACCTGAATGGTTTTCCTGCCTTCTGTCTCTATTGGTTTCAGGGCTTGAAATGGGCACATTTTTGTGCATGCTAGGCAGCCTTTGCATTTCAGCGGGTCGACGTAGCTTGTTATTGGCTCGAGCTCCATGAAGTCTTTGGAGAAGAGCATTAGTGTTTTCGAGGCTGCTGCGTGTCCCCTGGCTATTGTCATCGGTATGTCTGTTGGGCCTGCGCACGAGCCCGCTAGGTAGATTCCGTTTACGACTGTTTCAACGGGTTTGAGCTTAATATGTGCCTCCATGAAGAACCCGTATTGGTCTCTCGGTACTCTGAGTATTTCGCCGAGCCTGTCTGTGCCTTCTGAGGGCTGCATGCCTGTTGCAAGGACTACGAGATCGTAATTCTCCTCTATTATCTCCCCGCTGAGAGTGTCCTCCGCCCTTATCTTCAGCATTCCGTTTTCTTCCTCGACTGCGCTGGGCCTTCCCCTTATGAATCGTACTCCCTTCTCCCTCGCCATTCTGAATATTTTTTCATACTCTTTCCCCCCTGCCCTAACGTCTATGTAGTACACGGTTACCTCAATGTTGGGGTTGTTCTTCTTAAGGAGGAGTGCTTGCTTCAGGGTTATCATGCAGCATATTCTTGAGCAGTAGATGTTTGTCTGCTCGTCTCTACATCCTACGCACTGTATGAAGGCTATTTTCCCAGCCTGCTTCCCGTCTGAGGGTCTCACCGGTCTACCCTGTGTTGGGCCGTCTGGGGTGAGCATTCTCTCAAGCTCCATGCTTGCCAAGACGTTTCTAAGCCTGCCGTAGCCGTATTCCGGCTTCCTCAAAGGGTTGAAAAGGTCGAAGCCTGTTGCGAGAATTATCGCCCCAACCTTTAAGACTTCCTCTATGCCTGGTGCTTTAAGGTTTATCGCGTTAACCGGGCATGCTTCTACGCATTCCCCGCAGCCCGTGCAATTCTTCTCGTCTATTACCGCAGCCAATGGTTTTCCGACAAGCCCGTGGACATGGAGGATTTTCTCAAAACCCTGTTCGCAAACAGGGTTGCCCAAGGTTTTCTCAACCAGGAATATTGCCTTCCTTTTTGACAGCCCGTGGGAGAACTCCTCGTCAACCTGGACGGGGCATTTTTCCACGCATATTCCGCATCCCACACACTTCTCCGAGACCCTTGATGGTTTCCTCCTTACTGTAACCATGAAGTTCCCCACGTACCCGTCTACGGAGACAACCTCGGAGAGGGTTAAGACCCTTATGCGGGGGTGTGTGAGAACCCTGCTTACCATCTCGTTGAGGAGGCAGGCTGTGCAGTCCACCATTGGAAATGTTTTTCCAAGGAGCATTGTCTTCCCCCCGAGGCCAGGGTTTTTCTCAACCAGTATCACCCTATACCCTGAGTCGGCGACGTTGAGCGCAGCCCTCATTCCCGCTATCCCCCCGCCTATCACCAGGAGGGTTTTCTCAACCGGGACGATTATCGGCTCAAGCGGCTCCAGGAGGCGGGCCTTGGCTACAGCCATTTTAACAAGGTCCATAGCCTTCCCAGTGGCTCCCTCAGGATCTTTCATGTGAACCCAGGAGCAGTGCTCCCTTATGTTAGCCATTTCAAAGAGGTACTGGTTTAACCCGGCTTCTGAGACGCATGCTCTGAAAGTGGGCTCATGCATCTTCGGGCTGCAGGCTGCTACGACAACCCTGTTGAGCCCATGCTCCTTCACGATCCTCTTTATCTCAGCCTGGCCGGCGTCAGAGCACGTGTAAAGATTATGCGTCGAGTATACAACGTTGGGGAGAGTCTTAGCGTATTCAGCAACCTTGACGACGTCGACTGTGCCAGCGATGTTCTTCCCGCAGTGACATACGAAGACGCCTATCCTCGGCTCCTCAGCCATCAGAGCCTAGCCTCCTCAATCAGCTTCCTGATCCTCCGGTAGCCTTCAGCATCCAGCTCCCTCGCCAAGGGTTTTCCACCCAGGAGGTTCTCGACAGCTTTAGCCCATACTGCTGAAAACCCTTCTCCATGCAGAATCCTGCGCCTGTTAACCGTTATCGCACGGTTCCTGCAGACGTCGAGATGGATGCAGGCGTTGCAGAGTATGCAGTATCTAGGGTTAACGCTTATTCTGCCGCCTGTTTTTGTGATGGCTCTCGTCGGACAGGTTTCCACGCAAGCGTCACACTTCTCCTCGCATTTAGACTCGTCTATGAACACTGTTCCCTCGAACAAAGGGTTTACCTTTACCGCTTTCTCGGGGCAGGCGTCCACGCACCATGGGCATCTTAAACACTTCTCCTCGTCAACCTTAACGTTATGCGCAGAGTCTATTTTTAAGGCCCCGGTGGGGCAGGCTTTGGAGCATTCGAAGCAATCGCTTCTGCACTTCGACTGGTCCACCCTTATCTTAGGCAACGGGAGGGGGAAGCCCCCTGAGGAGACTAGCGGGTTAACACGCTTACCGTTAACCGTCATGGTTATCGCACCAGTTGGGCAGAATGGTTCGCATGCGCCGCAAAGGCTGCAATCCTCCCCTATTTTAAGGGTTAGTGAGCCATCGTCTTCCCTCGAAAGCCTGACCGCGTTCTTAGGACATATCCTGATGCAGACGTCGCAGAAAATACACCTGCTCCTGTCGAGGGTTAGACGAACATAATCCGTGTAGAAACGCCTCTCAACGGTTAGCAGTGAAGCATCCTCAGACAGCCTTGCCGCCAATTAGCAGGGAAAGACTTCCTAGTGTGGTAGAAAAACTTTTAGAAGGCTGTTTAACGATTAGTTAAAAACGTTGGAAAGTCTTATATAATGCTTCCATGAATGTCTGGCGGTGCTTTGAACGAGGTTGATCTGGAGCTCGTTGGAAGGTTCCGCGAGCTCTTCAAAAGGAAAAGCATTAGGATCAGTGTTGAGCCAGGGACCAGTCTTCTTAAAATTATTATGGAGCTGGGTGGGGCTATCGGGGTTGATCTAAGCTCAGAGTTCATAGGGCCCGACGGCAAGCCTATGGACGAGTCTTCCCTGATAATAGTTAACGGGAGGGTTGTCGACCTAACTAGGATCAGTGAACACTTTATTAAGCCAGGGGACAGGATTGTCCTAGCACCCTCAGTGGCTGGGGGAGGATAGGGATGAAGGGCTACGCTGGGAAATACTTGATTGTCGACCTGGCTAGGGGCAAGACCTCCGTAGGCAGGGTTGACGAGTCTTTCGCCTTAAACTACATAGGCGGCTACGGGTTCGGGGCGAGGACGCTTTACGACATGATGCCTAAGCCGGCTGAGGTGGAACCGTTTTCGCCGGAGAACGTTTTAATCTGGTGGACTGGCCCGTTAGCTGGGACAGTCTCGACAGCCGGCAACAAGTATGCTGTTTTCGCGAAATCCCCCCTGACAGGTATTTTCGGCTTCGGAATCTCCTCGGGTCTTTTCGCGTCAGAGTTTAAGAGCGCGGGCTGGGATGGTGTTGTTTTCACAGGCAGGTCTGAGAAACCAGTCTACCTTACTATTGACGATGAGAATATTGAGCTCAGAAGCGCTTCAAGCATCTGGGGCAGGACAACCTGGGAGACTGAGGAGATGATTAAGGAGGAGCTTGGAGATGAGTCTTTCACAGTAGCATCAATAGGCCCGGCTGGCGAAAGGATGGTTAGGCTGGCTAACATCACTAATGAGAGGAATAGGCAGGTCGGCAGGTGCGGCCTCGGCGCGGTAATGGGCTCCAAAAACCTTAAGGCTGTCGCAACAAGGGGGACTAGGGATGTTGATGTCTTCGACGTAGAAGGCCTCGTAAGGTTCATAGCTGAGTTGAATGAGCGCTGCCAGGGGCCTGCGACCGAGAAGTACAGGGTCTACGGGACTCCTGCGAACATTCTCGTGCATAACAAGCTTGGATGCTTACCATCATACAATTTCCAGAGGGGCACGTTCGAGTATGCTGAGGAGGTCTCCGGGGAGATGATGCTTAAGACGCATGTTAAGAAGATTGTTGCGTGCGCAGGCTGCCCCATAGCATGCGACCATGTTAACCAGGCTAGGGAGGATTATGCTGGCACGGTTTCAAGCGTTGACTACGAGAGCCTGGAGCTCCTCGGGCCCAACTGCGGCATCCGTAGCCTAGACGCTGTAACCAAGGCTGTTGAGATTTGCGACACGCTTGGCGTCGACACGATATCAGCGGGCAACGTGGTGGGATGGGCCATGGAGTGCTTCGAGAAGGGTATTCTGACGAATGAGGATACTGACGGTGTTGAGCTCAGGTTCGGCAGCAACGAGGCTCTGCTTGAGGCCCTTAGGAGGCTGTGTCTGAAGGAGGGTAGGCTTGGAAAGCTGCTCAGCGAGGGGGTCAGGAAGGCTTCTCAAATAGTCGGGAAGGGTTCTGAGAGGTTTGCAGTGCATTGTAAAGGGCTGGAGTGGGCCGCATACGAGTTAAGGTCTCTCCAAACCTCAACCCTGGGCTTCGCCGTTTCAAACAGGGGTGCGGACTACCTTAGGTCAGGCTCATACCAGGTTGACGTTAAAGGCCAGGTTGACAGGCTTAGGCTAGATAAGAGTAGGGGAAAGATAGTCTACGACGGTGAGAACCAGTATGCTGTAATAGACTCCCTAATAATATGCAAGTTCACCAGGGGGGCCTTCAAATCCATGGATGAGCTTGCAAAACTATACGTGCTTGTAACAGGCTTAAGCATGACTGGCGAGCAGATCGTGAAGGCGGGTGAGAGAATACATAATGTTGCGAGATGCTTCAACGTTAAGTGCAGCATAACTAGGAAGGATGACTATCCTCCTCCCAGGGCTTTCGAAGACCCTTTGCCCGACGACATCGTTAAGGGAGCGGTTATAAGGAGGGAGGAGTACGAGGAGGCTTTGGACGGGTATTACGAGTGCAGGGGCTGGAGTAAGGAGGGTATTCCAACTAAGAGGAAGCTTTTAGAGCTCGGCTTATCTAAGGAGGCGGAGGAGGTTGGAGTCGAGGCTTAGGAAGATAATAGTTTGCGACCCTGACAAGTGCAACGGGTGCAGGATATGCGAATACATATGCTCGTTCGCAAGCGAGAGTGTTCTAAACGTTAAAAAGTCTAGGATAAGGGTTGTCAGGATAGAGCCCTTCCTGAACCTGGCTGTAGCGTGCAGGAAGTGTGAGGACCCTCCCTGTGTTAAAGCATGCCCGAGAGACGCTTTAACGCAGAAGCCCAGCGGGATCATAGTTGTAGACGAGAACAAGTGCAACGGGTGCGGCTGGTGCGTTGAAACATGCCCCTTCGGAGTCGTGAGGCTCCATCTGGATAAGAGGAAGATCGTTATCTGCGACTACTGTGAGAAACAAGGCTACCCCAGGTGCGTCGAATACTGTCCGAAGGATGCTTTAAAATACGTTACTCTCGACCAAGCCGCTAGGGAGCTCAGCAAGAAGGCTGTGCAGACTCTCCTGCAGGAGTTCGCCGTCAGGGAGAAGTAGGGAGAGTTTCAACCAGGCGTTTAGAACCTTGCTTCCTCAAGAACCGGTGAGGCAACATACCTGCTGTAACCCCTGTAGATGAGGAGCTCGATCCTCTGGCCCACGGATTTCCTTCTAAGCTCCTTTATTAAATCTGACGAGCTTTTAACAGGCTTGCCGTCTATCATGGTCACTACGTCACCAAGCCTTAAGCCGGCTCTTTCAGCAGGGCTCCTTGGGGAAACCTCCACCACGAGCGCCCCGTAGTCCACGCTAAGAGAATAATAGTTCGCTATCTGCCTGTTGACGTCCATCGACTTCACCCCAAGCCAGGGCTTAACCATTCTGCCATACTTTCTGAATGATTCTATCAGTGGCTTAACAGAGCTTATCGGTATTGCGAAGCTTATGCCCTGGGCGAAAGGTATGACCGCGGTGTTCACAGCCACGACTTCACCCTTAAGATTAACAAGCGGCCCGCCGCTGTTCCCAGGGTTTATCGCAGCATCCGTCTGAATAAGCTCAGGGAAGAACAGTTCCCTCGAAACAATCTGCCTGTCTAAAGCGCTTACAACACCCATTGTGACGGTGGGCGCGCCAGCCAAGCCTAACGGGTTCCCAACCGCCAGCACTATCTCGCCAACCCTAAGGTTGTCCGAGTCTCCCAGTTCCGCAGGCTTAAGGCCGGTCCCCTCAACTTTAACAAGAGCAATGTCAAGGCTTGGGTCAAAACCCACTACCTGGCCCTCCGTCGTAAGCCCGTCGGAGAAGGAGGCCTGAATACGGTCGGAACCCTTTATCACATGATGGTTCGTCAGGAACAGGCCCTTCTCATCCACAACTATGCCTGAGCCGACGCCGTGAACTGGGAAAGCGTAGAAGAAGAACTCGTAAACCATTTTAACAGTGCTCACGTTCACGATGCTCGGCTTAATTTTTTCAACGGCCTTAACAATCTCGTCGCTCAGCAAGCATCCTCGTAAATAGGATGCTGCGTATGCTTATATAGTTTCTAACAAGTTTATTTCCAGCCTCCGCGCTTACTTCTAAGAGTTGGAAGCGTTTGAAGCAAGCCTTGCGAAGGCCGTTGAAGAGCTAAAGCGGAGGAAAGGGGAGGCGGTTCTAATCCACCATGATGAGGCTGACGGCGTTTGTTCAGCGGCAATAGTTAAGGAGGCTCTTGAAAAGATCGGCTTAGGCGTTAAAACACTGTGTTTAGACAAGCTTTTCCCGGAGGTTCTTGAGAAAACGCTCTCCGAGAGCACTGTGACGGTGTTCACCGACATCGGCTCAGCCCACGTGAAGAAAATAGAGGAGGCGCTTGGAGGGGAAAGCCTAGCGGTTATAATAGACCACCACGATACTCAGCCGTCCGGGAGGAGTAACGTGCTGAACCTGAACCCTGAGCTCCACGGCTACAGGGGTGAGAGCGACGCTTCAGCCTCTACGGTCGCCTACTTTTTCGCCAGGAAGGCTGACGAGAGCCTTAGGAGGCTTGCCCACCTGGCGGTGATAGGCTCCGTCGAAATACCTGGAGAGGCCTCAGGCTTCAACAGGATTGTCCTAGAAGACTCTTTGAAGCAGGGTGTTGTGAAGCAGTCTGGAAGAGACTTTAAGATAGTCGCGGAGGGCTTCGGAGTCTCAAGGGTTAAGGGTTCCCAGACGCTCACGTTGCTGGCCTCAGTAGGCTACTATAAGGGTGGCGTGGAGAAGGCTCTCAACGCCTGCGTCAAAGGCTTCACGCCTGAGACACTGCGCTTCTCCGAATCGCTGGAGGAGGAGAGGAGTAGGGCTAACAAGGCTCTTTTAGCTTCAATAGCCAGGAGGGGCCTTGGGGAAAGGAGGAGCCTGCAATGGTTTGACTCAGGAAGCCTTTTCAAAGGGATGGGCAGCAAGGTTCTTGGAAGCTTCACATCCTACTTAAGCTACCAGAGGCTTGTTGACGGCAACAAATACTTAATCGGCTTCATGAAGATCCCGAGGGAGATACCTGGCTACGGCTTGCTCAGCAGAAACTACACGAAGGCTTCGGCGAGAGCACCCCCGGATCTCAGGAGGATGATAGAGAAAGGATTCAAACCCCCGTTATCCAAGATTCTACCAGAGGCCTGTGTTAGGAACGGGGGTTTTGGAGACGGCCACAGTGTTGCAGCATCCGGAGTAATACCGGCTGGGGCAGAGGAGAATTTTCTGGAAACTTTTGACAGCCTGGTTGGTTAAACTGGTTGGAGTCAAAACGTTAAAAAACAAAAAGTTTAAGTGTATGCTTGCATATTACATCTACGAAGATGGCCGCTAAGAAGAAGGCCAAGAAGAAGGCAAAGACGACCAAGAAGAAGACGTGTTGACGAAACTTTTCCACCCTTTCTCCTTTTTTTATTTTTTCCAGTTTAAAAAGCCAGGAGACACTAGCCGTGTCGACCCAGCTACTCTAATAAGACAGCGTGTGCACAAGGCTTGCTGCAAGGCTTGCAACATGCACCAGTGGGAGGCTCAACCCTCCCGCACCCCTAGTCATCCTGTTCTTAATCGCCAGACGCAGCTCCTCCAGGCTTGAAGCGTCTGCAAGAGTATACGCCCTACCTACCTCGTACAAAGTATGGGCGTCGCTTCCCCCTGTTTCAGCCTTACGAAGCCTCCTAGCGAGCTCTAGAGCCCGCTCATTCTGCCTCTGAAACACGTTTCTAGCGTTAACGACTTCGACACCGTCTAGAAGCATCAGAACCCGCTCGCCAATGCTCCCCCCAAGCCTTGGAAAACCGAACGGGTGTGCCGCTATCAGAACACCGTCCTGCGCCCTAACCATGTCTGAGACCTCGAGAGGCTCTCTGGAGCGGACAGGCTCCTCTATGAAAAGGGCTATTATGTCTCCGGCCCTAGTCCTTATCTCCATTCCGGGCACGATTATTAGGCTGTTAGACTCCACTTTTCTATGGGCTCCGAAGGAATCGTGGTCGGTGACGGCTAAGCCTGCAAGCCCTCTGCATGCGGCAGCTTTTGGCAGCAGCCTCGGGTCTAAGAGCGAGTCCCTCGAGAAGAAAGTGTGTATGTGAAGATCGAACCTTCCGATTTTCTCACCGTTACCAACCATTTTTCAACAACACTTTTCTACTGCACCCCGCATTACGCGCGCCGCGTTCACAGAGCCAGAACCAGTTCCCGAGACACGGCCACCGTCATCGGTAAGCCGACGGCTGTAATACTTGTTGCGCAAAGCCCGATTCGACTCCCAGCTCATCTTCAACATCCTCCTAGGATCGGCGAGCCTTATACGCTTTGCCCGTCGGGAGAAAACTTTATCTAAAACCTTTCTCGCAATTCTTCTTCCAAAGGTTAGAGAATGGAAGGATTCGGTTTCGTGCCTAGAGAAGTGTTCTTCACGAAGGGAGTGGGCGTCCACAGGGAGAGGCTTGCCTCCTTCGAAATAGCTCTCAGGGACGCGGGCATAGCGCAGTTCAACTTGGTTCCGATTTCAAGCATCATACCTCCGGGTTGCAGAGTGATAGGCAGGGAGGAGGGGCTGGGCAAGCTTAAACCAGGCCAGATAATTTTCGTCGTCCTAGCTAAGAACGAGACTAACGAGCCTAACAGGCTTATAGCAGCGTCAATAGGCATGGCTAAGCCTCTCGACGATGAGAGTTACGGCTATTTGAGCGAACACCATTCCTTCGGACAGACTGAGAAGAAGGCTGGAGACTACGCTGAGGACCTTGCAGCGTTCATGCTCGCCTCCACACTCGGGGTTCCATTCGACATAGATAAGAGCTGGGATGAGCAGAAGGAGATATGGAAGATAAGCGGCCGAAGGGTTAAGACGATGAGCATAACCCAGTCAGCAGTTGGGAATAAGGACGGAATGTGGACAACAGTCGTGGCGGCAGCAGTCTTCATACTGTAGTGTTCCGAGCCACGCCTACAGCTTGTAAACCGGTTTCCAGAAACCCTTGCCAATCCCCCTTTACACGCTGAAAATCGCGAGCATCGGAAAAACCTGCTGAATCAGGAGGAACCCTTCCGCCTAGCAAGGCATTGGGATTATGCTGCCGAAAAAAAGTGTTGCAACATACCCTAGGAGTATGAATAAAACCATTGGGACAGTTTGTTTAACGAAAACCATTCTTCCCCCAGCGTTATCAGAGCATGATTCCGGAGCCACTGCAACCCTCCGCCCAACTGCCCTGAATAGAAGCATGTAGGAAAGCCTCTTTCGAAAAGACTCCCCCTTGAGAACAGTGCTCCAGGCCCCTGAGCGAAGATTATGAGCAATGTTTGAAACCATCATCGCAGAGGATAGTATTTCAGCGTTCAACAGGACTGTCAGGCTGAACTCTGGCAGAGGCAGCTGGAGGAGGCTTCCCTGGAGGAGGGGCCGTGTGGTTGAAACGTGTGCTAAGCCTAAGCCGGCCAGTATGAGCGCATCCCCCAGCCCGTAGAGGCCTAGGAGGAGAAACAGGCTTAGCAGGCTTATGCTTGAAACCACCCTTTCCAGAAGGCTTTCCAGCGGGGAAAAGGTTAGCTCCAGCATCAGCGTTAAGACCCCCAGCAGGATTAACGGGAACCATGCCGAGGCCTCAACCCGCCTGCCCTCCAAGTCTTGGAAGGCAGCGTGGCAGAGGAGAATTGTGGAGACAAGGGTTTTAACGCTTAAGAATGCTTGCAGACCATGGTTTAAGACCTCCAGACCAATCATCCGCTTTAACTATCCTACTATTGTTTTAAGCAGCCATGCCCCACGGGGGAAACTTTATCTTTTTCAGACGGTTCTGCAAGCCGGCTTGAACGAGGCGAGGCTGTACCTGGTTGAAAACCCGTATTTCTTCTCAGGTGTCAGGCACAGCTATGAGGAGTCGTGGTTTGCAGTCGTGGGAGTGCCTTTCGACGGGACGACGAGCTTCAGACCGGGTTCAAGATTCGGGCCCGCCAGCATAAGGCTTTTCTCAGCCGAGGCTGAAACCATCAGCCTAGGCGGTGGAGTTGACCTCCAAGACGTTAGGGTTTCAGACCTGGGAGATGTTTCCGTGACTTTCAAAGTCGACGAGGTTTTGAAAAGGGTTGAGAAAGTATGCGGAGAGATCCATGCGGATTCCAAGATCCCCGTAATACTCGGAGGGGAGCACACGATAACCCTTGGGGCGGCGAGAAGCCTTAGGCCGGAGACAATAGTCTCCTTCGACGCCCACTTCGACTACAGGGACGAGTATCCTGAGGGCGTCAGGATTAGCCATGCGACGGTAATGAGGAGGATAAGGGAGGAGGCTTG
>JAWCMB010000050.1:0-11176 GCA_038850115.1 Thermoproteota archaeon | reverse complement strand
TCCAATAGCACCAGACCTAAACCTTAGGCCTACAATGGAACTATCTTCAGCCGTCATATCAGGATATATAAATTTCCCAGCTATCAGGTTGTCTATTTCCGCATACACGTGAGAAACCTCACCCTCGAGATATCTCGCCAAATCAAAGACATGCGTTGCCTGCTCCAATACTTGTCCTCCTCCCTTATCCTTGTAAAGCCACCAGTGTTTTGGAGGAAACCAGAATGGATCTATGTATTGGCCAAGAACCATTGCAGTAGGACTGTTTTTCCTAACTTCTTCCTGGGCGATTGAAGAGATATCGAGATACCGCCACATGTATCCTACACTGTTTATAGCCGAATGACGCTTTATAGAATCCAGAATTTCTTCCGCCTTACTTAGAGTGAGAGCAACAGGTTTTTCAAAGAATACCGCTATGCCCTTTTCTATAGCTTTTACTTCCTCACCTCTCGCAAACGGGGGTGTAGCCACAAACAGTGCATCTATATGCTCGTTTTTAATCAGCGAGTCTATGTTATTATAGTATTGGCCTCCAAATTTTTCTGAAAAAGATTTTGCTCTTTTCTCATCAACATCCATAAACGCCTTCAGCCTAACACCCTCTATTTTCATTAATCTTTCCGCATGCACAGATGCAATTCCGCCACAACCAATTATTGCAACATTTATTTCATTCATTAAATTTCGGCGCGCTTTGGAAACTTATAAACTTTAAAAGAAATTGGCAATGGTGCCTACTATTTTGAGGTTTTAATGAATTCCTCCACGCTTCCTACAATCTCGGGTTTTTTACTTCCCGTTATTCTCCTTATTTTCTCTTCGAATTCAACTATCTCGTAACCTGCGAGAATACCTATTTCGATATGGAACTCCTTTGTTTCTTGAGGACCAATATATTGTAATGTTCCCCAAGCCCGCTCCTTATCTCTTCCCATTACAAGACTGTTAGCAGGCTCCATGCCCATAACGTATGTTCCTTCGCCAAGCATTTTCCACTGGATGAACCGAGGTAGCTCGCGCTTACTGTACTTCACGTACACCCCTAGGCCCCCAAGAAGTCTATCGTTAACTATTGCAGCATAAGCGTTTCCCTCGTTGTCCACAAGCATTTCATGAAAGTATACTTTTTCCCTATAGCCCGATCTTGGCTCATGGATGCTTGCGAAGTCTTCTGCCCCCTCCTTAGCCTCCTGATCCCTAGGAGTAAAGCAACTGGTTGTCGATAAGAATCTGGCACCCTTGTCCAACACGGGGAAACCTATGTTGATGTGATACAATATCATCAGAGGTTGCGTTTTCCACCCGCGGTTCGTCACAACGTCACGTACCGCTATGCGTTTTTCACCAAGGGTTGTCGATATTCGTCTCCTCAGTACAATATTTGGCTCAAACACTTTGGATTCTCTTATTTCACCTTCTAAAATTATTTTATAATTTTCTCCATCCCAATAGGCATCTGCATGCAGTAAATTAGCAGGAGAGTAGGATATGCGCCCATGCAGCCCCAAGCTCTCCTCTTGGTCGAAAGCGGGTGCTCCCATGTAGGTTAAGCCGCAGGTAGTCATCAACCCGCCTGGAAAGCCGCGAAGCCACCCGAGGCCTTCTGGTTCATAAAAGGAAGGTGCAACGATGCCGGTTGGACTGATCCAGCTTAACGGAACATCTCTGTATTCAGCGTTAACTATATCCATGCCTCTGTCTATCGCTGTCAAAAAGCATAGCTCACTGTTTTTAACAATCGCAACCCTAACGTTTCGTTCAAAACCGTTTGAAAGTTCTAGAATTTTTATCCCAGCGATTTGCTCCATACTTCCTACGCGTTTGAGAAGTTCGTCTTTACTCAAATCCTGCTCGTAAAGGTGAACCACCGTTCATCAAACAGATGGTTTGAACTACATTAATAAGCCTTTTCGTTTAACCGGAAAATATGGGTTTCATCAAAAAACTTTCGCATATATTAGGTAAAACATGATTATGAACCAGACAAGTAGGCCCACTACCATAACTTTATCAGTTATTATCTTCCTTATGATTCCTGTTTCACCAGTGTTTTTTGAAACAATAATAAATCGTAGAATTATTAATGTCATAAGTGGAATCGTAAATGGAAGAAGATCATGTGAATAGGGAGAGCAGAAGGTGTAGAACGAATAGGAAACTAGTGTAAGTATTGATAAGGCAAGTATAGTTTTATCTATGAGTCTTATATTATAGTTTTTGAGGGTTTTCCTATGGAGCTCGGGCTTAGCCAAAGTAGCCAGTTCCTCTCTCCTCTTAGTCAAAACAAGGGTCATTGAAACATAAAAAACGCCTATAAGAAGCCATGGTGAAATAGTCACGTGAACGATTTCACATCCGGCCAGAGTCCTGATTACATAGTTCAAAGAAACGCTGGCCACGTCCGCCCAAACTATTTCCCTCAGTAAAAAAGTGTATAGGAGCGAATTCAGAAATAGCAGTAAAGAGAGGATTAAAAAACTGATTCCTATCAAATACGATACAGTTAGTGACACGGCTTGCAAGATGAGTGAAAAAAGGATTGCGGAAGGTTTACTCATCTTTCGGCTTGCGATGGGTCTCAGTTTCTTCTTCGGATGGTGAGCGTCTAAGGGAGCATCCTTAATATCGTTAATTATATAGCAGGAGCTGGAGCTTAATGAAAGGGCTAGAAAACCTAGGGCCAGGTTAAGGTAATAATCAGTAATGAAAAGCTTTCCACCGAAGAAGGGTGCGAGAAGAATAAGCAGATTCTTATATGCATCTTGGATCCTTAACTCGGATAGGTAATCTTTTACACTAGCCATTTTCTAGCCTTCTTAACTACCGGCAGGATTGCGGCTGAAGCCAACAGGCATAGGAATACTGCCCAAGACGCCTGTGAGACATCGCTTCCAACAGTATGAATGTTGAAGCTAAGCATTACTTTACTCGAGCCAGATGGCAGCTTCACCTTTATAAACGGGATCCTCCAATTGTAGACTGTTTGAACCCAACGCCAGCCTGATATCACATTTGGCAGCCTAGGATAATAGGTACCGATTTGAACGGTATTTCCATCTATCTCTGCGGTGAAACCTGGAAAATTTACTTGCCTAATCACTAAGTAGGAACTGTTGTCTGAAACATCAGTAATATCGACTTCAATCCTGTTTATAGCAAAATCTACTGATTTGACAGCGCCACTTCCCTCGATGAAAACTATCTTTGTATAACTTATTTTTCTGAAAACAGCGTAGAGACCATTATAATACTCAAGCCTAAAAATACTAGACCAGTTTAAAACCTTTATAAGATTGGTGTCGTGAACCGCAATGTAACCAATCCCAAGCTCATCCATCAATCTGGGAAGCAACGTTTCATCTTCAAAAAATTTTCGAATGGGAAAGCTGAGGAGATAACCCGATTCGGAATTAGCATATGGGTTCGTAATATAGTTGGTTCCAAAACAGCCTCCGATTATGGGTCTTTCTAGGATAATTGAAGCCGTGTAAATATAATGGGTTGTTTCGAAGTCTTTACCGTTTAAGTCTAGATTGTCTTGGAACAATATATACGTATCCTTGGGGACGTTAGCCTTTACCCAGTCGATGAGTTCATCGATCTTCTTAAAACCCGGATAATCCGAGGTCAGTTTGAAAATTTTTTCCTTCGACAACGGGTATGTGAGGTCAGTGTTCTCAACTTGGGCGCTCAGCGAAGAATTGATTATTAGGAAAGCCAGCAACCCTGCGGCTAATGAAAAAATCGTTGAAAATCTGGTTTTTTTAGATTGAGAATAAAGCCGATGAAAAAGCCTAGAGAAGCCTAAAGCTGTCAGACAGAGTATTAGGATTCTTGTTGGTGCACTAAATTTAGAATAGCCGAAGTTTCTTGCAAATGGAATAAGGCTTAACAAGTCTAGTCTCAATGGACCAAAGTAAACTAAATACGTGTCTGGGCCAGTCGCCAGAAATCCAAACAGAGATATTAAAGCAAGGGAGAGGGATATGAAAAGATCGTTTGAGGAAACCAGTAGAATCAACGAGACGGCGAAAGCCAGAATAAGCCTAAGTCCAATGTTCCCATCGTACAGGCTGATAAGGTTCACGAATTGCAGTATCAGTATGACGCTTGAGGCGGCAAGTGAAGAGTAGGAGTGCTTTGCGAAAACATGGGAGAATGCGCCTACACAGTAGAAGACTAACAGGTACCAAGGTATGCTGGAGAAAATTTCTCCGAAGATAAATGGGCCGGTGGACCATGTGATGGCAGGGAAACTATGGTATGCGCTCAAGGTTTGGAATAGGGGGACCATCCAGAAAGCAGCCATGCCTAGTGAAAGACACCCTATCGAAGCAAATTTCAACAAAATGCTTGCCTCCGCCTTCAGTATTGAACTCAGTTTCCCACCAGTCTTCTCTGAGAGAAAACCTTGAAGAAGCTTAAGCGAAGTGAAGACCCATAGTAGAAAAGCCATTAGAGCCGCGGAAATCCCCATCATCGCGTGGGTCAAGACGGCTGCGGTGAAAAATAGGGAGCCCAATCCTGCGAGGAGAAGGGTTTTCTCCAAGGATTTGGATTTAAAGGAGTAGGCTAGGATAGCTACGCTGAAGAAAGCGAAGACTAGGCCCAGCCTCTCCGGCCACATCCCTATGTAATACATTTGTTTTAAACCAGCATCGTACCATGCTTCCTCTTCGCTAAAGGTTGTGACTGCGAGCAGGGCGGCAGCTATGGCAGCAATCCTGTCTTCTGTAAGGGCGTCGATGAACATGTATACTGCTGGAGCAAGTAGGAAGTAAGCTAGGAAAAACGCGATCTTGTATGCCAGTAGAAAATCTATAAGCCCCAGGAACAAGTAGTAGATTAAGGAGACGAAAACACTCATCCCTGGATTGTAATACTGGTTGAAAACCCAGCCAAACTGGTTAAACGGATCCCAGCCCAGAATATCAAGCTTTGGAAGCATGTAGAACGCTGTGAGATAAGAATGTACGTAATGTACAGGATTATCCCAGCCTGGGATCATTCCGTCGAGAAAAATCGTTTTCACGGATAAAAATGTGTAGAAAAATATTAAAGTCAGGAGGAAAATGTGAAAATGCCTCTTTAATATCTCTATCGCCCTGCTGAACAGTTTTTTAGGCATTTCCCTTTTTATGTATAACTAACGTTTTATAAACATTGTCTCGTCCAGTAGGGTAAGCTCCTAGCGCATGTAAAACTTATATTTACATCATTCATCCACCAGTTTGAGAATGGCATCAAGGAGAGCTATAGAGGTGTTTTTGACTGTTCTTTCATTATCGATGCTGCTGGCTGCCTTGATGCTTCCTGCTTTAAGAACATTCTTCATAGAACCTTCTCAAAGCCTGGTTGACAAGGTTGTTCCTTACCTGACGCAGTTCGACTACTTTTATCTTTCCAGAGAATGGCTTAACGGAACCTGGAGTTACAAGCCTGATTCCTTCGAACATGGTAATGTCAACATCTATTACGACCCTTCTTATGACGACAGCTCTTGGACCAAGATTACCCTACCCTTCTTGTTTAATGCAACCCGGTCGAACAGCTCGCTCTGGGTCAGAACCATGTTCAAAGTGCCTGACAGCATGAAGGGGCAGAGGCTAAGGCTTGTTTTCTACGGGGTTTGGATGGTTGCAAGAGCATGGTTGAACGGCATTTACCTCGGGGACCATGTGGGATATTTTTCCCCCTTTTTCTTCGACATAGATAACGCCGTCACCTTAGATGGGGTTAACGTGTTAACCCTATACTTGGAGTCTCCCGTTCAGGACGCCTACGATTCCAGAATATACCCGTTGGGCATATATTCTTTTTCAGAAATTCAGCGGAGTCTGCGAACCACCTTCATCGGAATACAGGGAGACGTTGCCTTAGTCGGAACCCTCAATCCGGTTGTCAACCTTGTTCTAGTGGATGTCAAGCAGTACTCTAACCCTGCATCCTTAAGCATTAGAATCCTGGTTCAGAATAAAGGAGACGTTGAAGAAAGCTCCATAGCCATCCTAAGGATAAAAAGACCGGGTTCGAACAGCACAGCGGTTCTTGAGCAATCCTTAAACATAAGGCTTTCCGCGGGTGAAAGAAAATGGTTCACATGGGATGTTTCCATTGAGGATCCTGAATACTGGTTCACATGGGACACTGGTGCTCCAAACGTTTACCTTCTCAACATTAGCCTGCGTTGCAACGAGAATTACGCGGGCTCTGTAGAAACTGTCTTTGGAATAAGGGCTGTAGAAGGATCTCTCTCACGAGAGAAATCCTATGTCAATATAAATGGGGTTAATATTTTCCTGCGAGGAGGATCCTATTTTTCTAGGTTTGGCTCATCGTTAGCCTCTCGCGAAGAAATGGAAGGCGTGTTGAACCTGCTTAAGGATGCTAACATCAATTTCTTGAGGACTTTCGCTCATGTTGAACCAAAGGAATTCTACGAGTTGACCTCAATGAAGGGGCTTGCCGTACAGCTGGACTTCCCGCTGATAGGATCATACCCGGCTCTAGACCGCTACCCGTACTATTCGGAGCTGGTTAAAATACAGCTTGTTGAACTTCTACTAGCAACCTATAATTACCCTTCCATCATAATGGTTTGTCCTCATACGCTTCCAGGATGGTTAAACAAGGAGTCGCCATACTATGACACGGGAACCAACGTGTTCTTGGATCATGAGCTTGCTGTCCTAGTGGGGGAGGTTAATAAGAAGGTCATTGTCCTCCCATATTCAGGGGAATACGACAAGTATGTCGATTACGGCTGGGGGGAAGGCAGTTGGGTGGAGTACATAAGCTATAAGGAGGTTTTCCCCAACCTGCTTAGCCCAGTGGGCTTACCGGGTTTAGCCTCTCCGTTATGGAGCGGGATTCAAAACCTGCCTTACGAGCAGACTGTTCAACTGCTTAAAAAGAAGGGGGTTAACACGCAGTTGGCAAGCACATACTGGATGAGTGAACCCAGCGATTTTAAAGTTTTGATTGAACGGAGTCAAGCCTACCAGTCTCTAGTTTTAAGGCATGCGATAGACAGGGCTAGAATACTTAAGAATAATGTTTCAATCGGCGTAAGCATACTTCCGCTCACCGACTACCTGCCGACAGCCAGTGGGTCAATCATAGACTACTACGGGGTTCCAAAACCCTCGTACTACGAGGTTAAGAATGCGTTTAACCCTGTTCACGTAGTAATATGGATTGATGGTGACTATAAGAATAACCTAACCTCACTGTATTTCACCGCGGGCTCTACGGCGAGGATCAGCCTATGGCTTGTTAACGATGGTTTTCAAAGCCAGGTTGATGCTGTTTTAAACTGGAGGCTTACTGATTTAACATCTAATAAGCCTCTGGTCAGTGAAAAAATCGAGTTAAAGCTACCATCCTCGTCATCCCCTGCCCTCTTAGTTATGAAAAAACTTTTTGAAGCACCTTTTTACATTGATGGGGAACATTTGCTGGAGGTTTCTACAGAGCTATTCTTAAAAAACGGGACGAAAATAGACAGTAATTCTAAAAGCTTCATAGTCAAACCGGCCTCCCTGTTGAAGATCTCTTTAAACCCGAAGCCAGACTACCCCCAGTCTTTCCTAGTGTTCACAGACGGAAGCTACACAACAGTTAAGGTTTCGGATGAAGCCGTCATAGCTGTGTCATCTAACACTAGTGTGACAATCATCGGTCCATCTTTAAACGAGGGGGAAGTATACGTGCCCAGAATAATTTCCCTAGGCACCCTGTCAACTGGAGAAGTGAGAAACGTTCCAATAGCATTGTGCCCCGGAGCGGTTGCAAGGGTTCTGGCATCAGTTCCCTCTCCTTCCGACTTGGAAATCCCGTCGCAGGAGGTGCGTGTTCTTCTTATTAACCAAACTACTCTGGACCGGTTGATACTGGATTACACTGCAAGTAACATGGGAATCCTAAGCCTTCTCAACATTACGGGAAACACTATTGTGGTGCCTGCAGAAACCCCGCTATCAATAATGGTTTACACGATTATGAACGGGAGGAAATCTGCAGTCAGCATAGGGAACGAGACTCATCCTGTTGTCCTACGGAGGAACGCTAAAGCGTACTTCGACCAGCCGGCTTTGCTTCACGTTATGACCAGCCTACCGTTCTTAAACAGGACGCTTGAACAAGCTAGGAATCTGGTTGAGGAGGCGAGAAGCAGAGGGTTCTATGTTGGTCTCGAGCTACATAGGCTGGAGCAGATCGAAAAATCAGGGAGAATCGCTTTAAACACTTCAGACCCTATTAGGATCTTGGCTTACCAGCAGGAAGCCTTTACTCTCAGCGGAAACATCATTAACGATATTAACACTATATTTAGGGAAACATCTACAAATCAAGTTCTCGTATTCCTGATTGTAATACTGTTGGCCTTAGCGATCGGCGCAATATTTATTGAGAAAAAGGAGCAATACGCGGCTTTTACAGTCTTCAGCTTCATAATTCTGATGACGATAGCTTACCAAGCGTTCCCAGGTTTCACAAGGATTACAGCCTTAGAGCTCCAAACAGGCATCTACATAGCCATATTCATATTTATAATCGTGTTCCTAGCTCCCTATTTTCTAGAGGGGTTGAAAAGCGAGAGGGGAGTTTCACTAATACCAGCTCTTCTCATCGCGGTTTCCTATTCCATCGGAAACTTGAAGAAGAGAAGGCTTAGAACCCTACTGATGCTAATCTCCATAACCACTATGATTCTAGCAATGACGACACTCACATCTATGAGGATTTCACTTACAACCAATGCTCTCGCCGTGGCGAAAACATGGCCAGCGGATAAGCCGCCTGTTTCAATCGTATCTAAGACTTCGGGTCCTCTCGCTCCGGAGGATTTAAACTTCATAGGTGCGCAGAGAGAAATCGTTAGGCTCGATTACAAGGCTATAACTCCAGTAGCATATAGTGCTTTAGGATTTATTGACGAGGTGCCTATATACGGTGTCAGAGGAATCTCGATGGGAGATCCATCCTTGGATGCAATCAGGAACATCACATATCCGAATGATGCGCTAGAAAGACTATTTAACGGTAGTGACACCGTTCTGATAAGCAAGTATTTGGCTGAAAGCTCTGACATAGATGTAGGCATGGTGATTGTTTTCAGAGGATTAAGGCTAAAGGTTTCTGGAGTGTTCGACGGTAAATTGGCCAACGGTTTGAAGGAGCCTGACGGCAGTGATTACCTTCCCCAGTATGTTCCACCAGGTTTAGATTCAACCCCTCAGCCAGTACCTGGAGACAACCTGCTGATAACAACCGTTTACACGGCTCAGAAGCTGGGCGGCTATGTTTCCGCAGCCTACTGCACTTTTGAAAACAATGCTCAGGTCAGGGAGGTTTCTAAGCGTTTAGCTGCCCTTGGAAACTATTTCGTTATAGCAATGCCCAGTTCAGAGAGCATAACGTATTATTTCAAAGGATTTTCTACAGAAGTATTCGGCGCCATAATACTGGTTCCAATTACAATAACAATATTGAACATCGCTATCCTGTTCTACACGATGGTGTATGAGAGGAGGAACGAGATATTTATCTTCTCATCCATAGGTCTGAACCCGACTCACATCTCAAGCCTATTCATAGTGGAGGCTGGAGTATTGGGTTTTGTAGGCGGCGGTATCGGCTACATACTTAGCATGCTTATGTTTAAAATATTTGATGTGACTAACCTAGTCATACCTGTCGATGTTAAGACCACGTCTTGGGATATGGCTTCCCTAATAATGGCAGCGTCTTTAACGGCAATAATTGCGTCAGCAATACCTGCTTTGAAGGCTGCGAAAATAGCAACACCATCCCTGTTGAGAAAATGGAGGATGGAGGAGAAAACGGTTAAGGGCGGGGTTTGGACTGTCAGAATCCCGATGAGGATTTCCGCAGAGAAGGTTGAAGCCTTTGCAAGCTATCTGTATGAAAGGCTACCTCAAAGCAGCACGGCGATGGAGCTGATAATTTCAGAAGTGAAACGTGAGGAAAAGATTGATGAAAACGGAAACGTTTCTCACTTGGTAAGCTTCAGATACGGTAAGGGTGGGAACAGGCCTTTTAACGCTTACACAACAATTGAGATTAGAAAAGATGAGGAGGACTATGCTGTATATGTGCACACTACTCCCAGATCAGTCTACGCGCCCATGATTGAGGCGAACGTTCATGAAGTCATAACCCATGTTAGAAAATTAGTTTTAGAATGGTCAGCGTTAAAATTCAGCGTTGCCGTAGTAGTAGGAGAATCGATAGAACATGCTTTAACAATCGTCAAGAAATATCGACCAAGGCTTCTCCAAGTTTATTCTAGAAAAGAAGTTGAAAGCAAGTTGAGAGAACTGCGGAGAAGACTTAGGTCGGAAGGAATATGGCCTCCAACGATAGAGGTAAAGAAGCTTGAAGCGACCGATATCCGTCTGCTCGCCGAAAAGCTCTCCGATGACATTAAGCCCGTAGACACCGTGTGTCTGGATTCTGACGACGGGTTACTGAGCTCGGCGCTCTTAATAGCGGCAATACAGCTGGATAAAAACATTCTCATGTTTGACACCAGCGGAAAGATATATGAAGTCTCGGCGAGAAGGTTTATAGAGAAGTCTGAAAGCGCGTAGCAAGCGCGATAGGCTTAAAACTTTTATAAAAGTCTATCAGGATTAATGGAAGGAAAGTGGTTCAGGAGAGGCCTCGAATAATGAAGGGTGTTTTCGCCTGCTTCCTATTCGCCCAAGTCTTTAAACCAGTAATGATTATGGATTTTCCACGGTATGAAAACCCTGAAGGGGCGAGAATCATTGAAATGGTTTTCCTAAGCCTTATTCAAGGCGTAACCGAATGGTTTCCAATCTCAAGCACTGGACACCTAGTCATAGTACAGGAACTGTTTGAAATGAACGTCTCAGTTGCCTTCGACATCATGCTTCATCTAGGTACTCTTATTGGAGTAGTACTGTTTCTAAGAAAGGATTTGCAATCTATTCTTAGAGCCTTTTTCAAACTTGATTTCTCTGGCGAAACTGGCAAGATGCTCATATATCTGGTTCTAGGCACGATCCCCATCAGCTTAGCGGGCTTCTTACTCAAAGGCTTCTTCGAATCCATGTTCAAAAGCCTTTTAGCAACTGGAATTGCAATGCTTCTAAACGGTTTAATCCTGTTTTCAACGAGGCTT
>JAWCMB010000049.1:0-11196 GCA_038850115.1 Thermoproteota archaeon | reverse complement strand
AGTCACCCTTCAACTCTCTGTCAACCATTTCGCTGAAAACCATGGTTTCCACGGCAACCATGCTCTTCATGTCTAACGCTCCTCTTCCCCAAACATACCCGTCTTTAACAGCGCCAGAGAAAGGAGGAACCTTCCACCTAGCCGGGTCGGCGGGAACAACATCGGTATGTGAAAGCAGGAGTAAGGATGGTCCTTCGCCGGACCCCTTTATCCTTGAAACCAAGTTACCCCTCCCTTTCTCAAACTCTAAGATTTCAGATTCGACGGCTCTCTCCGAAAGCCAGTCTCTTAGGAAGCCGGCAGCATTACTCTCGTTCCCAGGCGGATTACTCGTGTCTATTTGCAGCAGGTTGGAAAGCAGCTTCACAAGATCGTCCGCACTGTTCATGATGAGACAGACAAAACCATATGGATAAAGTTTTCTATTTGAAGAATCCCAGCCTGTTAGGCGGGTTTAAACAAGATGTATAGGCTTATGCTGAGATACTCAGTCTCTTAAAGATGCTTGCTCCGAAGTTTTAACGATGATCCAGCATCCGATCAAAGTTAAGACTGAGAAGAAGATTTTAAGGGGCTGCATTTCCTCACGGAATACTGCAACGGCCATCAGGCCGGTGAAAACCGGGAGGAGGATCTGAAGGTTTGCAGGCAGGGATGCGCCCAGCCTCTGGATAGCGTAATAGTTGAGAAAGTTGGCTAAACCTATTGCGAGAATTCCTGAGACGATCAGCAGCAGGTTCACCGCCGGCTCTGCTTTTAAGACCTCATATATTCCCCCGGTTAATGTCGAGAAGGGTAGATACATTATTCCGGAGAACAGGAATATGTTGGCTGTGGCTGGAAGCGGATCTGAATTTCTGAGGGCAATCTTGATGGAAGCTGTGTAAACCGCCCAGAGTATTGAGGCTAACAATAGGAAGATGACGCCGGCTATAAACACTTCTTCCGACTGGGAAAAACCTGATCCTGTTATGACAACTCCTGAAACCCCTATGAAAGACATTATAGTGCCTGCTGTGAAACCCTTTCTCGAAAGCGCTTCCTTTTCCTCTGGGAATAGAAAGAAGGCAAGTATGTCAACAAAGATGATGCTGAGTCGTGTTATCAGTGTGGCTATGGTTGGCGTTGTAAACGCTATCCCATAAACAATGAATATTTGAAAGGCGAAGACGGTGGCAATGGGGATTGAAAGAGTCTTAACTCTTCTCAAGGAGTTTAAATAAGCATCCTTTTTTAAGAACAATGAGAAAAACAGTAGCACCATGCCGGCTGAGACAAACCTGAAAAAGTTCTGCGTGTAATTGTCGAAAAAAATGCTTAGATATGCTACGAATATGTTTCCCAGGGCCCAGAAGAATACTGCAAGGACCTCCGCTAACACTGCGATCTTCATCCGGTCATCCCGGCCATTCACGCACATTTAACAATTCATATTACTCATGAAGGTGCTTTACACACCTGTTATTTTATTAAGGCATTAACTATTTTAAGCCAGACTTCTGCAGTATTACCAGGATTATATCCGCCACCGCCCAGCACAATTAAGGGACACATGGTTAACTTACCAGATAGGTCTTTAAGAAAAGAAACAATTTTGAGGTGAGCCTGAGCACTTAGCTTCAGATGCGTGATAGGGTCGCCGGCAATGCTGTCAACACCAGCTTGAAAAACCATCAATTCAAAGGAGGCTTTAGACATGAACTGTCTAGCGATCTCCATCTTATCCTCGAAATCCCGGTCGGTTGCCCATGGTTTTAAAGGAAGGTTCAGCTTAGTCCCGACGGCTTCCCCGCCACCGGTCTCCCCTTCGAAACCGGTTCCCGGGTAAAGATACCTTCCGTTCTCATGGAAGTCGACGATGAAAAGGTTCGGATCATAATAGTAATCGTACATCACCCCGTCGCCATGGTGAGCATCCACGTCGACATACAGTATTTTTCTAAGCCCATATTTTCTCCTAGCTTTCTCGATTAAAACACCGACATCGTTGAAAACGCAGAACCCAGCTGCCTTGCCACGCCTCGCATGGTGTAGTCCTCCCATCGGATTCATAGAGTATAAAGTGTCTCCCCTCATAACTGCATCGAGCGCTTCAAGCGTGGAGCCCACTACCAGGGATGCTGCCTCGAAAACACCTGGAAAAGCAGGAGTATCCCCGTGGTCTAGGAGGCCTTTGCCCTCTGCAGACATTTCCTTCACGAAGTCGATGTACCTCTTGTCATGGTAGAGGGCTATCTCCTCCGGAGTGGCCATCCTAGGCTTAATCAGAAGAACGCGGGTGTCTGAAAGCAGCCCGGATGATTCCAAGGCTGTGAAAAAGGATTTAAGCCTAGCTGAATTCATCACATGGCTTGAGCCGAAATCATAGGATAGCAATTCCTTCCCGTAAACCAAGCCGAGGGTCCTTTGCGACCCACTCGACGCCATGGGTTTACCGATAGTCCTCAGAATATTAATTTTTAGGATCCTCAGTGCTATCTTCCTTTCCAGAGCCCAGATGGCGCAATGTTCACAGAAACCGTTTTTATAACGGTCAACTCGTCTATACTATACCCAAGCCCCTCTCTCCCCATTCCTGAATCTTTCACCCCGCCGAAAGGAAAGTTTCCAACCCCGTGCGCAGGAGCATCGTTCACGCTAACCGTGCCGACTTGCAGAGTCTTAGCAACCCTCCACATGCTGTATAGCGAGTTCGTGAAAACCGCAGAGTCTAAACCCAAGTTAGACTTGTTCGCGATTTCTACAGCTTCATGCTCGTCCCTGATCCTTATCACAGGTAATACTGGGCCGAACGTCTCCTCCCAAGCAATCCTGGCTTCAAGTGGCACATGGTCGAGGAGCGTCGGCTCATAGATGAAACCATGGGGTTTCCCTCCTACTAGTAAAACAGCATTCTTGCTTACAGCATCCTCAACAAGGCTGGCGACATGGTTCAAAGCCCTCTCGTTTATCAACGGACCCACTTGAACACCTTCCTCCCAAGGATAGCCGAACTTGATGTTTCTGAATTTCTCCTCTAGTTTCCCAACGAGCTCGTCGGCAACCTCTTTTACCACCAACGCCCGGCTTATGGCGTCGCACCTTTGACCAGAGTTCTTCACCACTCCTAACGTAATCTTCTCCGCAGCCAAGTCGAGGTCAGCATCCTTAAGCACTATTGCAGCAGCCTTTCCACCAAGCTCTAAATGCAGTTTTTTCAAGCCTGCTTTAGCAGGTATCTTTGAACCAACCTCCGTGCTTCCAGTGAAGCTCACAGCTCTCACCCTCTGGTCCGAAACAAAAACATCTCCAACCTCGCCTCCTGGCCCGGTTACAACGTTTAAAACACCGTATGGAAGCCCAGCAGCCTGCAGTATCTTGGCGGCGACCAGCCCAGTTATTGGAGTGTCGCTGGCGGGCTTATGAACCACGCAGTTCCCAGAAACAAGTGCGGGAGCAATCTTCGCGATAGGGGAGAAAAGAGGATAGTTAAACGGCGTGATCGCGGCAACTATCCCCACAGGCTCCCTTAGAACTATTGCGAACTTGTTCTTAGTATCGTTAACCCAGTCTCCTGGAATGTATTCCCCGTAGATCTTTCTCGCCTCCTCCAGAGTGAGCCTTATCCTCTCCCTGGCGGCGTTAACCTCCCCCTTCGCGTACGCCAACGGTTTACCTGCCTCAGACACCAGCGTTCTAACCAAGCAGTCCTCATACTTCGCCATTAAGCTGGACGCCTCCTCAAGTATCTCTATCCTGTCTATTGCTGCAAGGTTCCTTATCTTACTCTTTGAAAAATCTGCTTCAGAAATAGCCTGCAGGGCTTCATCTCGGGTTCCTAGTGGTGCCTCCGCCAAAACCCTCCTGGTTGAAGGGGATTTAACGCTGAAGTAGCTGCCATTTCTAGGCCTAACCCATCTTCCCCCTATGAAAAGCCTGAACTTCTTCAACCCATTCTCCTCGTCATAAATATCCCTGAACTCGTCAGGCAAGACTATTTCATCAAATCTTCGCGTCATAGGAAGCCGGTTAGTATAACAAGTTTATAAGTTTTCCCCGTATAATTCTGGTGATAGAGCGAAAAAGATATCTACCGGAGAAGCATGGTGAAACCAAGTTGAAGAACCCGACGGTCGTGTTTCAGACACCTAAAAACGTTGTTGTTGAAGACAGGGAGCTGCCTGAGGTCAAGGGAGATAGGATTCTAATAAGAACCAAGCGGAGCCTGATTAGCATAGGAACTGAGCTCACTATTTTGAGCGGAGAATTTCCCTCCCAGTCATATTGGGCGGGCTACGGCAAATACCCGTTTGTCCCTGGCTATGATAATATAGGTGTAGTTGTAGACGCTGGCCCTGATGCTGACAGGAGCCTAATAGGTAAAACTGTAGCCTCATACTCTCCTCACGCCATGTATGTTTCAGCCCCCCAGAAGGAGGTCATGTTTGTCCCCCAGAGTGTTTCTGAGGACGAGGCATCATTCTTCACGATAGCGGAGATCGTTATGAACGGTGTTAGGAGAAGCCAGCTTTCATTCGGAGAATCCGTCGTAATCTATGGTGCCGGGATACTCGGCCAGTTGACCGCGAGGATCTGCAAGATAGCGGGCGCTATGCCTGTTATTGTCGTCGACGTCTCTGATAATAGGCTTGAATACCTTCCTGAGAATATTGTTAAGATAAACCCGTTGAAGCAGAATGTTGCTTCAGAGGTTGAAAGACTGACTAAGGGAAGAATGGCGGATATTGTTTTCGAGGTTACTGGAAATCAGAACCTGATTGTTGAAGAATTTAAATGCTTGAGAAGACTTGGAAGATTCGTCGTGTTGAGCAGTCCGAGAGGCCCAACGTATATTGACCTCCACGATTATTGTAATGCTCCCAGCTTCACCATAATAGGTGCACACAACATGTCGCACCCGCCGGTTGAAACCCTGAACAACCCTTGGAGCAGGAGGAGACATGTTGAACTCTTCTTCGATATGCTTCGAAACAGAGAGCTGGATGTTTCAAAACTGATAACTCATAAAGTGCCCTACAAAGACGCGCCAGAAATTTACGCGCAATTGTTAAAAGATAGAACGATGGCTTTAGGAGTCATATTCGTCTGGGAAAACCACTAATTAGGGTAACGCTGTCTGCTAATGTTTAAAGGCAAAGAAAATCCTTTTGATAGATCCGATCTCAATCTATGAAAAGCAGACTGTAAGAAAGCAGGTAAAGAATTATGAAAAAGACCCCCATTCTAGGACTCATCTCTCTCTTTAGCCCGAGAATCAGAAGCACTATCAACGATACTAAGAAAGCCCATAGGCCTGTGATGAAAGCCAGGCTTCCATTAAAACTGATTGGAGCTATAAGAGGCCCTGCAGCTATACTCAACGTGGAGTCAACAATATTGCTTCCAATTATATCTCCCAACGCAATCGCATACTCCTTTTTCCTTGCGGCAGTTATATCAACAACCAATTCTGGAAGCGAAGTACCTATAGCGAGAACGAAGAAGCTTATCAAGTATTCGAGAACATGCAGTTCGCTGGAAAGCAGTATTGCAGCGTTTACCACCATGTAGGACCCTACTCCTACGCCAGCCAGATATATGAAAAACATTAGTAAATGCTTAAAGGCCTTTCCGCTAGCAAAATTCTGCTCCTTATAGTTCTTCAATAAATAGTGTCTCGAAGCAATAATAAGAAGAACGTAGCCGCCAATCAGAAGCAGCGCGTCTACTCTAGAAATGAAGCCTGATTTTGAAATGAAGATTGCCAATAGCAATCCCATAAGCTCGCTCCTCCCCAGCTCCAGAACCTCCTCCCTATCGACTTTAAAGCCACCTGATACGATTCCTACGAGACCGAGGATGAGTGAAATCTGCCCTAGGCAGGAACCTAGGGAATCTCCAACATTAATGTCACCATGACCCATGGCTGACGAGAATATTGAATTAACCAGCTCTGGAAGGTCCGTCCCTATGGAAACTATCACGACGCCAACAACGATTCTCGGGATTCCGGCAGTCGTGGCGAAGCTCGCCGCATGGCTTACGCCATGTTCACTGCAATAGGCAAGAATAAATATGCCTGATACTAATGTAAGTAGCTCGAGGAGCATGTTTACATTTTAATTGGGAACCTTATATACTTTTTCCCTTAAATCGGTGTTCATACAAAATCCAAAAGAAGAACGTTTGCCAATTCAGCTACCTCTACATACATTTAACTCTTTGTTTAATTTAACCAATATTTTGAAGAATCAGACTTATATCGCAGATAATGCTGCAAATCATTGATCACCCGAACGGGTGAACGGGAGAGGTAAAAGAAAAGCTTTTTAACCTCTTGTTTCAAAAAGCTTGAAGATGATTGGAAACGAACTTTTGTTAAACATTGCGAACATGGTTGTTTCTCTGCTAGTGCTTCTAATAAGTAGCTATGTTGCTATTAGGAACATCGTGAAAATATCCGAGATAACCGGATTGGGGAAGTCCAGAATAGGCTTCACCCTCGTAGCAACATCAACATCTCTGCCGGAGCTTGCAGTAGCTTTTTTCGCAGCAATGTCGGGAGAAGCAGCAGTATCTATAGGGAACGTATTGGGTTCTAATGTTGCTAATGTTTGCCTGATTATAGGATTAGGCTTAGTTTTATATTCTTTCAGAACAAGATCTAAGAAACTCCCTCCAGTTAGGTTTAAACCTGAAGAGCTTGACCTGCTATACCTTGGGATATTCACGGCATCCGTTATTCCTATTCTCCTGATAAGCTTCCTACCTGCCAGCAAAATCGTTGGGTTAATACTGATAATTATATACGCCTACCGCACTTTTCAAATAATTTTAAAGAGAGAACTACCCCTAGAGGAAAACACTGAGACTGACATGGTAAAGAATCGTAGGAGAAATAGGTTGATACTTTACATGGTCCTAGCATTATTGGGTATAATCGGGGTTGTTGTCAGTGCAGATCTTCTAGTTAACTCAACGGCAGAAATAGCCCTCATAATCGGAGTACCTGCCTCCATAATATCTGCCACCATCATCGCCGTAGGGACAAGCTTTCCGGAGTTGTCGCTGGACATTCAAGCCATGTTGAATGGACATGTTGATCTCGCTTTCGGTGATGTTATAGGAAGTTGCTTCACGAATATCACGCTTATACTGGGTGTAACACTTTTCTTTTCCCCAGTAAGGTTCAACATCAAGGTTTTCTCCGACTTGGTGGCTTTTTCAACGCTCGCAAACATACTCTTATGGTATTTAATGCATAAGGGAAGCCTTGGCTCAAGAGAAGGCCTCTACCTATTAACCCTCTACGTGGTGTTCCTATTGTCAGTCATGGAGATTTTAGTATTTCCAGAGTGATTCAAGCTATTTATTTTTAAAGCCGTACCAGCGATTCCTTAACCATTAACACGCCTTTCCTGCCTGTAATCCTTCTCATCAGGCTCTGAACATCCTTAAAGCTTCCTTTTACAAATATCGTTAACATGCATCTATGCTCGTCCAAATGGATGTGAAGGTTTGAAATAATCAGGCTGATGAACCTATGTTGAATATCTGTTAGCTCTTCTTCTAAGCTAGGTTTGTCATGGCTGTAGACTATCATTAGGGAACCTGAAACCATATCTTCCTCTTTATGCGGTATGCTTAAAAAATTCCTTATTGCTTGCTGGACAACCTTAGACCTATCGGATTTAATCGAATCCACAAACCTATCCAGCTCCTTTACCAGATCCCTAGGCAAAGAGATCGATGTTCTAACAATCCTGCCTGTCATGGTTAAACTATGCGAACGAATATTATAAACATTTTAGCTGATATTGCGAAACCCGTATTTTCATCATAAATTTTTAACCATCGTCAACGCGTCGCTTCCATCCGGATAATATCTCCTCCTCAACCCGGCAGTCTCATAACCCAAAGACTTGTAGAGCCAAATAGCCGCATAATTATCAACACCCACCTCTAAACGAACAGTTTTAACACGGTCTTCCCTAAACCTTGATTCAAGGTCGAGCATCAAACTCCTGCCAATTCCCCTCCTCCTTGACCTTGGTTCAACAGCTATAGACACGACTTGTCCAGAGTCTTTTCCAACGAGCCTTCCACAAACATAGCCTGAAATCCTCCCTTTGTATTCTGCTATCAAAAAATACTTCGGGCAGCGTCTCAAAAGTTCTTTAAAAACCCCAGAGGGGTAGGGATACTTGGGAAAGGAGGCTTTTTCAATTCTCATTATCGTCTCCAAATCACTTTCTTTAGCCTCCCTTACCATGCAGTCGTCTCGAAACATTCCTTTGTCACTAAAATGCTGGTTTGATTCATTAATCTTTTTCGATCAGGAAAATACGCGTAAAAGGCTTTTTAAGGCTGAATGACTTTCGGGCTGGAGAAAGGCAATAAACCTCCAAGGGTGAAGTTTTTTGAAGAGCATCTAGCGGATATAAAGTAGAGAAAAACGATGAAGAAGGATTTTTGCTCTAAGGAGGAAATGCTCATTCCCTATGCTTAATTTTTAGGCGGAAAGATCGGTGAAGCGAGTATAAGTCAACCTCGAGGATTCTTGGAGTTTTTGGACGTAATTATCGATTACGAAGCTATAGAGGGATTCGTCATCGTTGGTCAAGCCTTAATCTCTCTTCTTGAAAACGAGTTTGAACAGGTCATTTGGAAAAGCCGAGAATATATTGTTAAAGGAGATAAATGGTATGTTTACGACATTATTGGTGAACGCAGCTTAGGCTATGCCTTAGTAGATCACTTCGATGAAACACCACCCTGGTTTAAGTGGTTTTTGAAGGATGAGAATAAATGGGTTAGAAGAAGCGTAGGTGTTGCAATCCACTTCTTCGGCAAAAGAGTTTTAGACAAGCCAGATAGGACAAAGACTCTTGAAATTGATTGAACTCAATATTGAAGAAAAAACAGGTTGATGCAGTAAAGGGCATCGGCTGGGGCCTTAAGACAATCAGTAAGCATCATCCCGGTCTTTTAACGGAGTTTTTAGAGAGACAGTTTAAATCCGGGAAAAAGATATCTGAGCTGATAGTGAGGAAAGCAATAACATATTTGGATGAAGAGAGAAGACTGGGGTTGGAGAAGAATGTATAATGCAAATCAAGGGGGTTCTGAGTAAATCATATAGGTGAAAATGCAATCTCTTCCTTCGTCATAATTAAACATGGTTTTCAGCTATTATTTGAAGTTCTAAAAGAAATTTGCGAATGGTATTCAAAACGTACTTAGCATCAGACAGTGCTTTTTCAGCATCATCCCTGTCGAAGATGTCGCTAGGCGCTTTGCCTAAGGACTCAATACCGTATAGGCTCGGTGCCCTCTTGTCTGCCAAGTCTCTAGAAACCTCGCCCAGCTTCTCAACTTCTCTTCTAAACCATTCGGGAAACCTGTCTTTAACAGCTCTCAGAATCCTGCTCATATCATGCTCCTTAGGGTATTCCACGCCCACGGCTCTTAGAGCTGCCTTCAAGGAAAGCTCAACGCACTCCTGACTGTACCTAACCACGTCGGGATAGGATTCGTCAGAGTAGGCGAGTTCAGCGCTCTTAACCCTGACTCTTGCTCTCCTGAAATGATCCTCAGCCAGCTTTGCCAGCTTCATAACTCTTCACCCCTAAGAGCCTCTGGCTCAGGAGCAAGAACCCAGTACCAGCTGCCATCAGGCTCCTCAAGCCTTTTTGCACCCATTTTTTCAAGCTTCTCCCTGACTTCCTTTATCTTTCTAGACATCAACTCGTTTTTATCATAGATGATTATGCAATCCCTAGTTAGGTCGAGGTAAAACGGGTGCGTTACACCAGCTTCCTCAACGTCTATCAAAAGTACGTCAAGGTCTGTGTACACTCCTTTTTCTCTCCAAGCATGGATTATGACATCATCCATCAACTTGCAGGATACGGCCTCGCGAATAATGCTTGTTCTCTCACCATACTTGCGGGGCAGATCCCTTGCAACGACCAGCAA
Organism: Thermoproteota archaeon; assembly: GCA_038850115.1. Classification (GTDB taxonomy): domain Archaea; phylum Thermoproteota; class EX4484-205; order EX4484-205; family JAAOZP01; genus JAAOZP01. The sequence continues at coordinate 1,239 of JAWCMB010000049.1, read as the reverse complement.
ATCTATGTCGCTTTCAGGTTTAGCCTTCCCCACAGATAAAGAACCAAACAATACTATAGATTCCAACCTTGGTCCTAATGCTTCGAAAAGCTTAACGACTGCTAACTCGAGCACAGGCAACCTGTCCCTGTTTTTCACCTTGCCCCTCCAGGTAAACCCTGAAGCCTCCATCAGAGCTATAAACGGGTGTATAATCCTGTATACACCCCTCTCTACCTTATCCGCCCAGCCATATGAGTACATCTTGTGCAGGAATAATGGGGCTTTCTTTGAACGTAGAGCTACTTTAGCATCTTTCGTGGTGAAGGGAAGAAGACCGAACGATGAGAGGAGCCTGAAGTATTTGACTGCTAGCCAGTTAGGCAGGGCTTTTGCCATGAAATTAAGGGTTTAAACCATATTATTAAATTTTTACTTAATAGTTAATTATTCTCTAATAGGGAAAAGGCTTCCTTTCAATCTCCTCCAAAAGCCATCAATCCTCTCTTAGACTCCTGCAGCAGACTCTGCTCATCCACTCCAAACACTTTAAGTATTCGCATGGCTGCAGGAACTATTTGGTTCTTAACGTAATACTCGTAGTCAATATCCTTCTTCTCAGCCAGCTGGTAGGGTTTAGCCCTCTCACCTATTTTCGAAGCCCCCTTTATGATAACGTACCCAACCTTGTCCCCCACATCTATTCTCCAGCCTCTTTTAGAAAGCTCGAGTGCAGCTAAGACGTGCGGTGCCCTAACTTCGTAGGCCTCCGGAGGCTTGGTCATTCTCTTCCATATGATCATCCTCTCCATCTCGATCTTGCCGCTTCTGGTTTCCGCTATAATTCTCCTAACGTAGGATACTGCCTTGCTAACATCCATTGTTTCAAGCATTGTTTTCAGAACCCCTTGTTGAGTCTCCTTAGCGATTTCCGCCCAGTCGCCCCTAACAACCTCTAAGCCGACAACCTCGAGACCCCCGTCCTCTAAAAGACCCCCGTATCTTTTCTTCGCCTCAGTAAAAAGTATTCTCCTGTATTTCTTATCGATTCTTGCTTCCATCTCCAGCTCACGCTCAATCCAGTTTACCAGCTCCCTAAGCTTCTCTCCGTCCATAACGAATATGCTGTCAGTATCCCCGTAGACTATCTCCATCCCCATTTGCTTGGCTTTCTGAACGGCCATTCTTATCGTATATCTTCCCCATTCCGCAACGGATTCAGCAACCTCCCTCAGATACCAGCGTGCGCCGATCCAGCCG
>JAWCMB010000048.1:853-11334 GCA_038850115.1 Thermoproteota archaeon | reverse complement strand
GAACTGGTATGAGCATTACCAGTTTCTCGGCTACAGCCTGGATTTCGAGTCAAGGCTTTTCGACATGATATACACGGGCACGGAGACGAGGGATGCTGAATATACTCACCAACATCTTCAGGAGTATCAGAGCTACGCCCTAATGAGGTTTCTGGAGAACGTTAAGCCAGGTTTAAACGGCGGCGGCTGGATAGACCCCCTTGCCAGGAGGACCCTCGACCGTTTTGCGGAGCAGATTAGGCTGACGCTTTTCGCCAAGGCAAGGGAGGTGACTCTTTGGTGCTACGGCGTGCTGCTCGAGTCTGTTAAACAGGAGGGGGTGAGAATTCCTACCAGCGTAGTCGCGCCAGTTGTTGGAAGCGTCTTCGAGGAAATGGATTTTCTCGTTGAAAAACTAGGCAACCCTTACGGTGTTAAAAACTATAAGCCCTTCAACTCTTCCGGGGAGGATTTCCTTCCAAACTACATAGGCATGCTTGGCATTCCTATTGACATCACTCCGCGTTTCCCTGAGGGCAGTGAAACCGTTTTACTGACTGAGTGCGCTAAGTTTGACGGCGGGATAATGGGGAAAATCAAGAAGCATCTTGCTAATGGCGGGGACGTTATGATTACATCTGGCTTTGTAAAAGCTATGCAGGAAGAGGTGATAAGGGAGCTCGCAGAAGTTGAATATACCGGCGGAAAAATACTTGTTAAAGATTTCTCCTTAGGGTTCTTCCTTTTCGGGGACGTTTATCACTCGGATGTGGAAATACTCATTCCGCATCTCAAATATCCGACTAACGATGTTTGGGAGGTCATCACATGTTTAAGCAGGGGAAACGGATACCCGTTGCTGATGAATATGCGGTATGGTAAAGGGATGCTTCATATACTCACCATACCCGATAACTTTAACGACTTATACCATCTTCCCCCCCAGGTTCTAAACGGTATTAGAAGAGCCTTGTCGAAGAATCTGAAGGTAAGCCTCGAAGGGCCAAGCAGGGTTTGCATTTTCCTGTATGACAACGATGTTTTTATCCTGCATTCTTTCCTGCCTCATCCTTCTAGAGTCGATGTTGCAGTTAAGGGCAAGGGTTTGAAGCTGCGCGAGCTCTCCTCAGGAGAGCTGTTTAATGGTTTCGAGAGGGAAATGAGGAATGGTTTTGAAAGAAGCATTGAAACCGTGTTCCCGGTGTACCTGCAACCATCTTCCCACAGGGCTTTCAGGGTTGAATGATTATCTTTGTAAAGTTTAAATCAGTGGAAAAACCGGGTGTTTCAAGATGAACGCGTTTAAGCAGAATGAGCGGTTAGGCAGGGGCGTTAACATACTTGGCTACGATCCGGTTTGGAGAAACAGGTCCATGGCAAGGATGAGGGATGAGCATTTCAGGCTGATAGGGAGCGCCGGGTTCAACAGTGTACGCATCGCGCTCCATCCTCTTCGAGACAGGGCTATGAGCATTGGGGGTGGGCTTTCAGAGAAATGGTTGGAAACCTTAGATTGGGCTGTTGAACAGTCCCTTAGAAACAGGCTTGTAACCATACTGGACTTCCACGAGTTCATAGTTATGGGTAGAGACCCCTCAGGCAATAGGGATAAGCTGCTCGCATTCTGGAAGCAGATCGGAAAACGCTACAGCGATCAACCTGATGAAGTAATCTTCGAGCTTTTAAACGAGCCGAATGGAGAGCTTACTCCTGAGCTTTGGAACAAGCTTTACATGGAGGCGTTTAACATTGTGCGCGAGACGAATCCCGAGAGGACTATCGTAATAGGACCAGCATACTGGAACAGTATAGAGCATCTGGATGAGCTTAAGCTTCCGGAGAAAGATGAGAACATAATTGTAACAGTGCACTACTATCTCCCAATGGAGTTTACTCATCAGGGTGCAAAGTGGGTGGGTCTCGAGAATAAGGTTGGTGTCGAGTGGAAGGGCACTGCAGAGGAGAAGCAGCCCATTATAAAGGATTTCGAGAAGGCTCAAGCATGGTCGAAGACGCATGGAAGGCCGATTTTCCTCGGCGAGTTCGGTGTTTACGATAAGGCGGACATGGCTTCACGTGTAAGATACCTCGGCTTCGTCGCTAGGCTAGCTGAGAAAATGGGCTGGAGCTGGGCATACTGGCAGTTCGACAGCGACTTCATACTTTACGATATTCCGAATAACAGGTGGGTTGAACCAGTTTTAGACGCACTAATACAGTCCGGTGATAAAACGAAGTAGTTTCAGGCTCGCCCAGTTTGGGAGCAAGCTTTATTTTTTCTCTTGACTATTCGTTTTAGGAAAAGGGTGAAAAATGACTGCGGTTTTCTCCAAGGGGACTTGACATAGTATTCGAATTAGTGCGATGGGCCTGGGCGAAAAGGCCTCCTGAATATTCCCGCTTGACTCTTTCATCCGGCTGCTTTCGCAAGGTATAAATATTTAGGAATTACAGATAATAATCATGAGCACCACGGGAGGGAAATACAGGAATTTCAGGGTTGCGGTCTACTGCACGGCTCACGATGTAAACAGGATGGCTGATTTAAGCTGGCTTGAGAAAAGCTTCAACGTTTTAAGCAGAGGCTTCAGCTTCGACAAGGTTTACCTGGAGACTTTCCGGGATAATGTTCTTGTTGACAAGGATCTGATGCTGAGGGTTAAGGGCTTCTTCAAGGATAAAGGTGTTGAAACATCTGGGGGAATAGCCACATACTTGAGCAGCGGCTTCAATTTTCAATCACTATGCTATTCTAAGCCTGAGGATAGGGGGAAGCTCAGAGATGTGGTTAAGCTTACCGCTGAGCTTTTCGACGAGATAATCCTGGACGATTTCTTCTTCACAAGCTGCAAGTGTGAAACATGCGTTAAGGCTAAGGGTGACAGAAGCTGGACCGAATACCGGTTGAGGACTATGGAGGATGTTGCTGAGAACATAGTTGTTAAAACCGCTAGGGAAACGAATCCAAAGATAAGACTAATCATCAAGTATCCGAACTGGTATGAGCATTACCAGTTTCTCGGCTACAGCCTGGATTTCGAGTCAAGGCTTTTCGACATGATATACACGGGCACGGAGACGAGGGATGCTGAATATACTACCCAGCACCTGCAGGAGTATCAGAGCTACGCTATTATGCGTTTTCTGGAGAACGTTAAGCCAGGTTTAAACGGCGGCGGCTGGATAGACCCTTTCGCCAGGAGGACCCTCGACCGTTACGCGGAGCAGATTAGGCTGACGCTTTTCGCCAAGGCAAGGGAGGTGACGCTGTTCTGCTTCGGAGCCTTAATAGAGGCTGTTACGCAGGCTGATGGAGCAAAGCCTGCGAGTACAGTCGCACCTGTAGCTGGGAAAGTCTTCGAGGAAATGGATCCTGTTTTAAGCATGCTTGGCCAGCCTTACGGTGTTCTTAGCTATAAGCCATACCACTCCTCCGGAGAGGATTTTCTTCACAACTATATCGGTATGCTGGGTATTCCTGTGGAACTCACGCCCAGTTTTCCTGAAGAGGCTGACACGGTTCTTCTTACCGAGTGTGCAAAGTTTGACAGGGATATAGTTGGAAGGGTTCAGCAACACCTATTTAAAGGCGGCAAAGTTATCTTGACGTCAGGTTTTCTGAAAGCCCTTCAGGATAAGGTAGCCAAGAGTCTAGTTGAAGCCGAGTATACTGGTAGAAGGATTACGGTAAGCAAGTTCTCCGTGTTCCCGGATGTTTACTATTCTGATGCCCCAATCCTTATTCCTCAGCTGACTGCAAGCGACTCTTGGGAGATTGTCACATGTCTAAGCCGGGGGAACGGGTATCCCTTGCTGCTGCAGACAAGCTATGCTAAGGGTATGATCTACATTTTTACGGTACCGGACAATTTCAACGATCTCTACCATCTGCCTCCGGAGGTGCTCAACGAGCTTAGACGAGTCTTCACCGCTGGCTTTAATATACGCCTGGAGGGTCAGAGCAGGATCTGCCTATTCCTCTATGATAATGATGCTTTCATCATCCACTCCTTCCTACCGCATTTCGCTAAATGCAGCGTCGTGGTTAAAAAGAGCGGCATAAAACTGTATGAGCCCGCATCGGACGTGGAGACCAAGGGTTTCGAGAGGAATGGGGAGACTGTTTTCACTGTTCTCCTGCAGCCATACTCCTTCAGGGTTTTCAAAATCAGGATGTAAATGCTCGAACGGGTATTCAGGCGGGTGAACAGCATTGTGGAGGCAGGCTTCAACAGAAACTATTGCAGGGCTACTCTCGATGGATGGACGCGATCTCGAGAGCCTCTGTGTACATGTGCTATCCTTATCCAGCACCAGCTGAGGATCTGATGCTTAGAAGCTGCCTTCAGTACACTAAATATTCTAGTTAGTTTCTTTTATAGATTCAGATAGGACTGTTAAGGCTTCGCGCGTTGAATGTAGGGGCGAATCTTTAACCTAATGCTCCGAATGGGAAAACGCCTGCTGAAACCCAGGCGAACAGGAGCGCGTTGAAAACAGTGCCTGTGACTATGGATGATGTGAGCCGGTGGAGCCACCATGAGCATGAGGTTGAGATAATGAATTGTACTGTTATTAGCGGGAGGAACTCTATTAGGAAGCCGAGGAAAGAGGTGAGCAGCTTAACCTCTAGCAGAAACATCGGAATATATTGCACACCCATGATCAAAACGTAGGGTGCAATCTTGATCCAGATTGTTCTGCCCATTGACAGGGCTTCCGAAACAAACCCGTTTTTACCGCTTCCTCCACGCAGAGCATGCAGGTAAATCCCCTCCACGTAGAAGAAGATCAGGAAGAAGGGTATGAAAATGAGAAACAGGGTTATTCTTTCCGCGGTGCGAAGAACTTTGAAAATAGGTACGAAAACCCAGAGGTTCATGCCTAATAGTAGATCTATAAGGTAAACAATGATATACAGCGTGAAGAACAGGCTTATCGCGGCACAGGTTTCCCGCCAAGCAAAGGATTCGGATGCTAATGTTCTAATTCTAAGCCTGCCGCCAGAGAATCTTGGTACGATGAACCGGATGAGAAGGCTTCCGGCGATAGCGACCATGAGCAGCCACCAGGCGATGGACGAGCCGAATAAAACCGGTGGAAAAGGCAGGCTGAAGCCCAGCAGGAACGTTGGCAGGAGCAGCGCTACGCTCAGAGTCCCCCAAACGACCATGATCTTCCAGTCTTTAAGGCAACCGTGTTCTACTCCAGCAGTCCTCCTGTTCGAAAGCCCGCGAGGCAGGATGAACGTGGAAACCGGGAAGGTTAAACCTACTAGTGAAAAAATGCTCAGGAGCATTGCTGTTTCACGGTAGGGATACGTCAAGCCTTCGTCCAGCTGCCCGGCTCGACCGGCTTCACTAGGCTGCAGGGCACTGCTCATCCAGACAACCGTTTCAGAAACAATAGTGGGGTCAAGGGGTTCAAGCAGATGGGTTGTAGCCGGGGCTACGAGTTTCCTAGCGGTTCCAAAGTTAAAATCACCGTATAGTCTTCCGGGGGAGACCTCCGGTACCCCGAAAACCGGGGGCAGCCATTCTCCAGCAACCTGGTTCAGGTTGAAAAGAACGTCCTGCCTACCTATGGCTACCAGCAGGTTCCTTGGGAAAGTGGTGTTCATAACACCGTACGCCAACTGGTTGGAAGCCATCCCGCCTAAGCCTCCCGCTATGAGCACGGTTGCTTTAACCTCCCGGTGGGCAGCGGCCGTCGCCCTGGCTGCACCAGCCCCCAAACTGTGCCCAACGAGGCCGAGTGAAGAAGCATCTACATAAGGCAGGGTTTCAACATGTCTTAAGGCGGCAATAGCCCCGAGGCTTGGATCCCTAGTGGCGCCAAGCCTGCCGCCGGAGTCTCCGTGGCCCACAACATCTATCGACAGGGTAACGAAACCCCTTCTGGCGAGCTCCAACGCTATGCTGCTCATGGATTCTTTGGCACTGCTGATGCCGTGTACAAGGACTACGGCCGGCGAAGGGTTTTCCTCGGTCGCTGCATTCGGGCGGTACAGCACCCCGCTTATGTAATGGTCGCCATCCAGTATTGCAACGGTTTTTACTTCAAGCCTTCCGAAGTCATTGTTTATGATGAACGCGGCAGCTGTTCCCGTTAGGAAAACAGCGGCTAAAACAATCAATATCAAACAGCTTGTTCTCGCCGGTCCCATGCGTGTTCATGTTTTTCCTCAAGCCTATATATCTGTTTTCTCCACATCGCCAAGCGTATTGTTCAAAATTTCCATGCGCGTCTCAAACCCTTCTACTTAAGACTGGTTTAACTTTTTTGCTATTGTTCTTCGCACTTAAATTACTATATATTATCGAGAGGCTGGGGAAACCCACGTACATTTACGAGTATTCGCGCAAAACCAGTGCTGCTTGAGCAGGCGAGCCTGATCCAAACAGACTTATGATCCTTTCTATTTCGTGAAAGAACATTACAGGAAACAGAGGGCGGCTGTATGAAGACGCTGATGTTTCCAGGCAAAGGACATTTGGGGGATGGGTTACACATCTTCCTTCCACACTGCTCTTGCCGCAGGCGGGTTACTTACGCAGAATACGTGAAGCCCTAATCATAATGGGGAGTTAGAGGAAAGCGTAAATAAATATTTATAAAATAAAAATATTTGTTCTCCAAAAGGGCTTCATTCCGTCAGTCCTCTGGCGTCCTTGTTTTTCTTTCAACCGCTGCTTTAGCCAGAGTTTCTCCAAGCCTCTTCAACTCAGACAAGTCTTTTTCAAACGGTGATCCTTTCTCCCTAAGACCCCAAACAACGCCTCCAGCAGTTTTCTCCATTTTGAAAGCCGGAAAAATCCTCTCTATGCTTAACAGCGCTGAGTCGCTTGAGCTGCCGCCGCACGTGAATGCTACCGCCGGTTTTCCAGCGGTCTTCTCCCTTATGCTCCAAGCCCTGTCGAAGAAATCCTTCAACAATCCCGCCATGTAGCCGAAATAGTTGGGTGAGCCGAATGCTACGGCGTCGCACGATATAAGGTCCTCGACAGTAGCGTAGTCTACGCGTTTCAGCTCAGCCGTGGCTCCTTCAACCTTCTCCACGCCTTGGGCAACCGCCCTAGCTAAGGCTTCAACGTTTCCCCCTCGAGAATAGTAAAGTATTAAGACTTTAACCATGTTCTCCAGCCTCCTGCATTAACCCTGCAACCCTAATAAAAATGTTTTACTGCGAAAGCGCCTATGTTAAGCTTATGAGTGTCGAAGCCGGTGAAAACAAAGGTTAAAAGCCTGTTTGAAGAAATCTTTCCTCATGGAGGACTTCCGGTTTCAATGTCCCACTAGAATCGTTTTCGGCAGGGGTGTTGAAAACCTGGTTGGGGAAGAGGTGAAGAAACATAGTGATAAAGTTCTTTTTCACTATGGTGGTGGAAGCATAAAGAGAATAGGTCTCTACGGCAAGGTTGTCGAATCCTTGGAGAGTGCTGGTGTTAGGTTTATCGAGCTTCCGGGTGTTAAGCCTAATCCTCGTTTAAGCCTTGTTAGAAAAGGAATCGAAGTCTGCAGGAATAATAGTATAGATTTCATACTGGCGGTTGGGGGTGGAAGCGTCATAGACTCAGCTAAGGCCATAAGCGTAGGCGTTCCATATAAGGGTGACGTGTGGGATTTCTATGTTGATAGGGCTGAGCCTATGGAGGCTTTACCTTTAGGGGTTGTTTTAACAATACCTGGGGCAGGGAGTGAGGCTAGCAACAGCTCCGTTATTACAAACGAGGAGGATTGGCGTAAGCTTTCACTTACAACCGAACTCATACGCCCCAGGTTTGCATTAATGAATCCCGAGGTTACTTTTTCAGTTCCTCCGTACTATACTGCTTGCGGCGCAGCCGACATAATGGCTCACGTCATGGAGCGGTATTTCACCAATGTGCGGCACGCAGACCTGACGGATAGGCTTTGCGAAGCAACTTTAAAGACTGTAATAGGGAATGTCCCTGTGGCTTTAAGGGAGCCTGAGAACTATGATGCTCGTGCTGAAATAATGTGGGCGAGCACTGTTGCGCACAACGATCTTCTGGGGACAGGCCGAATAGGGGACTGGGCTACGCACATGATGGAGCATGAGCTCAGCGGCCTATACGACGTGCCGCATGGCGCTGGGCTGGCAGTATTGTTCCCAAGCTGGATGAAGCACGTGTATAAGCATCGCCTAGACATATTCGTGCAGTTCGCCGTCAGAGTCTGGAGCGTTGAGCCTGACTTCCAGGATCCTGAGGAAACTGCGCTTGAAGGCGTAGGGAGGCTGAGGGCCTTCTTCAGGCAGATAGGGCTTCCGACGACGCTGAGGGAACTGGGGGTCCCTGACGACAGGCTTGAGGAGATGGCGCTTCGATGCACTGATTCAGGAGCCTCGAAAATAGGCAGCTTCGTGGAGCTGGGTAAGGATGATGTTTTGAGTATTCTGAGAAACGCTAGGGAGTAGTTTGGGCTAACGCTTTTTTCTCAAGAGGCCGTTTGCCTTGTCGATAGGATTCTGGTATGCTGAGACTCTTCCTCTTAAAACATCCATGTACCTTACGGATGCACGGAGTTTAGCCGACTCGTATATGGCTTCAGCTATCGCCTTAGCTCTCATCCCATCCTCCCCATCAACCTCCGGCCTCCTTCTTTTCTTAACAGCCTCGAGAAAATCGTAGCACTCCAGAGTCATGCCGTCAGTAAACCCGTGTGGGAAAAGCCTGTTCCTTCCTTCCTCGCCTATGCTTTTAAGAAACTCTTCTCTCAGCTCAGGCATGGTGCGCTGCGTCCCATCCTTAAGGACGAGTACCGCGCCGTCGAAGGGACCGTGGAAAACATCGCCGGAATCGAGAAGACACCCCTCCGACCCATAGTAGACGACTTTAGTGAAGGAGTGGCCCGGCGCAGCCATCGTCCAGCCCCATGTCCCCACGAGGCCGTTTTCGAAGCTTATTAGCGCGACCCAACTGTCCTCAACCTCGCTGTAAACAGTTTCCCCCTGCTTGTCGTGAGGCCATTTTTCCAATTGCCCTACGAAAGCATAAACTCTCTCAACTTCTCCGAAGAAATACCTAATCGAATCGCAGAAGTGGGCTCCACTGTCCATAACCAGCCCTCCCCCACTCAGGTTTCTCTCGATTCTCCAGTGCCACCTTCTAGGCTTCAAAGGGTCTGCCCAAGAGGCATGGATCGCGTAGAACATTCTCGGCTTACCTATCAGCTTAGCCTCGTTAAGAATCCAGTGCATCGTCCTCTGGTTTATCCCGCGGCGTATGTTCTCAGCTGTTGCAACAATCCTCCCATGCTTCCTTCCAGCGGCTATTATCGCCTTGCTCGCCCTGAGCGTAACCCCGAGGGGTTTCTCAACCATCACGTCTGCCCCGGACTTTATGCATTCTATCGCAACCCTGTGATGCTCAGAGTGGGGTGTGCATATGTCGACGGCCTTCGGCTTCGCTGTATTCAACATTTCCCTGGTGTCTAGGAAGGTGCTGGGCCTGTAGCCAAGGAGCTTCTCAGCCTCATCCGCAAAGGATTCAACAGCCTCCTTTGAAACATCGTTTAAGGCGACAAGCCTGAATTTCTCAGGCTCCTTCTCGTTAATCCTCGCGTAAGCCTTCAGATGTTCGCGCGCTATGCCTCCGCAACCTGCTATTGCAAGATTAACCGCCGGTTTCCTCTCTTGAGCCATAGTGGCCTCTGCTCCCACGAAATATATATGTGTTTTCCGGCAGGGATAGAAGGCGAGAACCGGATCCATTCCGATGGGTCTAATTTACGGTGCAAAGGTTTTTTCAGCCTAATCGCCCCAAGCTTTCTACCATTGTCTTATCGAACAGGACCCTGGCGGAAAAATTTTTATTCAAGCCTCTGCACCCAGCGTTGAAAATGCCCGGTTTAAAAGTGATGACTGTTCTCAGGCCGCAGGACATAGGAAAAGATTTCCCGGATTTTTCGGGCGGCGTAGGCACTCCATACATACTTTTTAACAGCAATACAGGGGAAAAATGGCTTCTGTTCACAGGCTGGAAGGATCCTGTTGGGTCGAAGCGTGAGGCTGCCGTTACTCTCATAGAAAAGGACATGTCGGTGGACACTAGGAAAATTAGGAAAATACTGTCTTCAGACCTCATAGCTGGAAGCTACACGATGAACGCGGTGAGAGGAGTCTATAATCCTGTTAGGGACGAGTTCATAGTTACGGTGACGCAGGATGATAGCGCATACGTTTTCTGGTTTGATTCAGACTGGAACAGGATCGGTTTCCAACGCATAATGGGGGGCGTGTACGACCATGGAGTGGCTTTTAAGCCCCTGGGAGCCTACGGTTATCTGCATGATGCTTTAGCAGCCGTGCCTGCAGGAGCCAGAATAAAGCTTCTTGGCCTAAGGGGGGTCGACGAGCACGGCGGGGTTAGGGTTGAGGACTACGGGATTGCTGCTTGGCATGGCGTTGGGAACGCTGTTCTCGACCTATTATTGATGCCACGTGTATCGGTAATAGCTGAGTCGGACGAGTTTGGAAA
>JAWCMB010000048.1:503-843 GCA_038850115.1 Thermoproteota archaeon | reverse complement strand
AGGTTTGTTAGAGGGCGATCTGCTTCCTCTCCTCCCTGTTGACGACATTCTTATTCAGGTGGGGCATCCTCACTACACGACTGAGCCTGATGGGTATCCGAAGCTTTTTTGCGCATCATTCAGAGACACTTGGTCCACTAGGAGGGAAACGGGGAAAGAGGGGTATACGCATGAGATATGCACTGTCCAGGTGGATACGCGTATATTCGACCCGAGGAGTTACGGGGTTCTTAAGGATAGGGTCTTCATACCTGGTGAAAGAAGTTTGCCGAGCAAGTGGTACTGGGTTGGACCGGCGGAAAAGATCACGCTGGTCGCAACCAGTGCTGTAGAGGGAGGC
>JAWCMB010000048.1:0-493 GCA_038850115.1 Thermoproteota archaeon | reverse complement strand
GGAGTTAAGCGAATCCTGCTCTTTAACCAGTATCGAGGATTCTTTAAGACATCGTTTAGAAGCATCTTCCGGGTGCAACAAACTGGTTGTTGAAAACCCTGCTCCCTTCATTAGAATAGAGTCGGTTGAACCAGCCGTAAGCCCAATATGGATGCTGGCTAGATACTAGGCCTTTTAAACAGCTCATAAAGTTTAAAAAAGCAGCGTAATCTTAATATTCCCCCTTTTAACGCCTCATGGTGCTGCAGTAGGGTGCAAGTGAACAGGATGAGCATGATAATGTTTAGGGAGGTAGATTCGCTAAGCAAGGAGTATGAGGAGGCTCTTAAGACTATTGAAATCGGTAAAAACATTAAGACCGGGGGGGCTCTCGTCACCTTCCCAGATAAGGAGCGGAACCTTTGCGAGCTTTCAGCAACGTACATCGTGAAACTGGGCAGGTTCTCCAAGGAGCAGAGGGTGGTGGTTACACTTGCCTTCAAGAAGGGTGGTG
>JAWCMB010000047.1:9636-11521 GCA_038850115.1 Thermoproteota archaeon | reverse complement strand
GCAGTTTTCAATTTTTTCTCCAGTTACTTCTATCTCATCCAAGTTTTCTGGTCCCAACCCGATTTTAGTACCGTACCAAAGATACCCTATGTTTTTATAATCGAAACCCATTAGTGTTGCGGTAACCAGATCGCAGGCTAACGCATTTGTGCTTGCTACAGTAAAGCCGGAGGAAATCGCGCTTCCAGAGACCGGACCATTGCCCTCCATGCCAACAACACCATCTATAATACTTAAGTGGGGTGATGTGAGCCTCGCCAACTTAACTAGATTTAGATTAAAAGCCCGGTAACCCTGGTGAATTAGTCCTTTATCCCGGCCTATCAACGAACCTACTGCCATGTTTTTTAAAGCGAGTGTGACTACGCAAAAATCATGCGTCTTCGGCCTTGTAACTGATATTCTATAGGAATCCAGAATTGTTTTTGAAACTCTCGCTTCAAGTGTGTTAAATCTGGAGTTAAGAATTTTTGTTTTAATCCATCTATCCTCGTTTAAATCCAGCAGTTTAACCGGATAGGTTTTCTCAAGCTCAAGATAGTTAAAGTTACGGTAACCATTCCAGGTATGTCCTGCAGCCGCCTCGCCAATTAGAAAGCTTTTCGCTCCGAGCTCTAGGAAAAAATCCATTACAGCTTTGATCGCATCCACATGCGTTGCGGCAAGCGAGGTACTCGTCGAAACAAAATTTGGCTTTAATAGTATTGGTTTTTCAGGTAGTTTAATGTCTTCCTTTATCAGACTCAGAGCTTCATGTATATTCTTTTTCCTATCCTGTCCTTTAACTAAGCTGACTTTTACTTTAGGCTTAGCTTTTGTTTCAAAAACACTTTCATTTATGTTTTTGAAAGAAGGCTCCTCGGGTTTTATTGCTTGCATCGGGGATTTTGCATCGGGCAATTAGTGTTATTAAAGGTTGCGGCCCGTAAAATAGCCGCCTTAATAGATTACGGTGAAAATTTGTCTCAGCTTTTCAACCGATTTCAGACAATACTGTTGATAGTTCACGAATATCCTGTCGAAAAGTATAAAAGAGTAGGGAACAGATAGATTTCGAATAGAGGTGGTGCGAACAATCAGCTTGAAAGACCTTGTCCACAGGTTTAAGCGACTTGCCACTAATACGTATGTTATTGGGGTTATAAGCCTTTTATGGTTTCTCTATAGGTCGGGGACAAAGCCTTCCCGATTTACGTACCCGTGCCAAAGAACAGCGGCATGGGCAAGCTACACTTTCCTGATTTCTCCGATAGTTTGCTTCCTATCTGGAATAGCAAATAAATTAGGGTTAAAGCTAACCTACCCCGTCAACTACTCTAGGAGTAAAGTAACTAAGAGAGTCATGCTCATTGTTCTCGTAGTTTTAGCATCTTCATCAGTACTTCTCTGCAGCATACTGCTTTACGTCAATCTCTCGAGCGATTTTTCTAGCTTTTTAAGAGAGCGAACCAGCCTTAATGAAAAACTGGCAACGGTGTCTGTGGTGCGCGTTGAAGAAAGAAGTCTTGAAGCAGTGCTTGAGGAAGCTCTAGAATACTTGGGAGGCATAGAGAGCATAGTGCCAGAGGGCTCAAAAGTCTTGATAAAACCAAACATAGTAAGGTATCAGTCTCCTCCTGACACTACAAGCCCGGATATAGTTGAAGCACTCGTCAACATAATTAAAAAGAGGAACCCGAGCGTGATTTGGATAGCTGACGGAAGCGGAGAAGGCAACACAATAGAAAACTTTCAAGCCTTAGGATATCTTCAAGTGGCGGAGAGAACTGGAGCAATACTGGTTGACCTGAACTACGGCGAAATGGTGGAGGTTCCGGTTGAAGGTGGTGGTTTCGTGCTCGACAGTCTTACTCTCAATAAGGTGCTTACGGAGGCGGATGTTTTC
>JAWCMB010000047.1:0-9626 GCA_038850115.1 Thermoproteota archaeon | reverse complement strand
TGAAGAACTTGGTTGGCATAGCCCCTGGAGCTGTCTACAGCAGACCCGGTTGGGCTAACAAGTGGAGGCTTCATGAGAAAGCGGAGGAAAGGGGATACCTATATTTGGGTGGAGTTATAACAGACCTCTGTACTGCTAGGAGGATAAACTTGACAATCATAGATGGCAGGGTTGCCATGGAGGGGGAGGGGCCTCATGAAGGAACGCCGGTTAACCTGGGTCTCATAATCGCAGGCAGAGATCCTGTGGCGGCCGACTCGGTAACGTCCTTTATAATGGGTTTCGATCCGGAGAAGATACCGACCCTAGTATGTGGAAACCAGAAGGGTCTTGGAACTAACAATCTCCACAAAATTGAAGTGAAAGGAGAGAGCATAGAGCAGGTATTCCATCCTTTCAAGAGTGCCACTGGTCATGAGGGTTTCCAACTGTCCTTCGTCAGCGTATTCTCACCCCAGTTGAAAACAACTTTAACGATAGTCGCCACAGTTCTTTTTTCATTAACAATATCTCTCGTCTTTGTTTACAGAAAACTTTTTTCTCGCAGCGTCGAGCAATGACGGTTTTTACTGGCATCCGCAAACTCTATGTAACAGGTCTACTTAACCCATCTTTCTCCCTTGAAAGTAATTTCCTTCTTCCATATTGGGGCCTGAGCCTTAACCTCGTCTATCATCCAGCTGCAGGCTTTAAAGGCATCTATCCTGCTTCTTGCTGAGGCAGCCACTAAAACTATATTGTCAGCCGGCTTTAGTCTCCCAACCCTATGAATTATGACGGCATCCATTATTTCGAATTTTTCCAATGCCTCCTTCCTTATGTTTTCAAGCTTCGCTTCAGCAACTTCCCTGTATGCTTCAACAAGCATCTCGTTCACAACCTCTCCTTCCCTAAAGCCTTTTACAACGCCAAGGAAGAACACTATGGCACCAGCTTCTCTTTCCTTAAGCTTCAAAGCAACCTCGTCTATCGAGAAATCCTCTTCGGTAACCCTGATCACTCTAACCGCCTCCGGCAGGAGGAAACACAGATATTATGTCCCCCTCCTTTAAGCAAGTATTCCAGTCGACTATTCTTCCATTTACTGCGATAAGGAAGTCTTCTTCACTAAGGTTCGCGTGTTTTTCCACGATTTCTTTCAAGATTTTTCCGACAGTCGCCTCTTCCTCAACCTCCAGCATCTCCTTCTCCCCCACCTTCTCTCTTAGCCAAGCGTAGTATTTTACTTCTATCTTCATCCTTATTCCTCTGGCTGATGTACAACTGGAAGCCAAGTATAAAAGATTTCTAGAGGAGGTGAAACGGAAGACTGGCAGTTTTCCTAGTAATATGATAACGTGATTCTCTTTCTGAGCTCAGTTTTAGAAAGCGGTTTATCCAGCTTTATCAAAAGCTTTTTCTCAAGACTCGGGGGAAGGTCGAAGAAATTGTCGCTGAGCTCTGCCTTAGCACCTTTAACCCTTACTTCACAGGCTTTTACAACCTTGTTCGAAACCAACTTAAGCTCGTACTCAGTGTTGCTCTTCTTTTCAAGGTTCATTCTGATATTTGGCTTAGGAAGTGGTATGTACTTCATTTTTTCAAGGAATATGACGTCATGCTTCGGCTCGTTCTCCTCAGACTCGAGAACGCAAACCAGGAAATTGTTGAGCTTATCCTTCACGTTCAACTCGCTTAAGCTTAGAGCTATGCAAAGCTTTGAAGAATTCGCTTCTACGACAACTTGCTTCTCCTTTTCGCCTCTTTTGTTTCCGTTTAGATCGAAGGAAATCACTTTAACCTTTCCCTTCACAGGCTTAAGAAGGTCGTTGCAAACCCAAGCCTCCACAGTATCCTGCTTGACTAGCAGGCTAACGTTCACAGGGTCGAATGCTCTTTTCACATAGTAGTATGAAGCCTTAAGGCTACCGTAGTAGTCGATCAGGCTCCAGCTGAGCACTGGCCAACAGTCGTTAAGCTGCCATATTAGGGCTCCTCCAGTCTTAAACTTCCTTCTCCTCCAGTGCTCTATGCCTGTCTTCATAGCTTCTCCTTGGTTGATTTGTGAAAGGTAGATGAAATCGCTTATGCTTAACGGTATTCTGAAGTGTGATAGGAGGAAAAGCCAGATTCTCTCTTGACCACGAGTCTGCTTATTATGGAATTCGATAATCCTGCTCTGAGGATGCCTATCTTTGGGCGCAGTAAACTTTTTCACAGTTTCTATTGAAGGGGCAGACTGGAAGCCGAATTCGCTTATAAACCTACCCTTGTCGTTAAGATACTCCTCATAGTCTTTAAACCCTGCCCAAACGTCCCAGCTATGTCTATCGCCCTCGTTCTGAGAGTTAGGGTCATCGCCTCCATAAGGGCTACTCGGCCAGTAAAAGGTAGCAGGGTCGAGCTTAGAACATACTTCTGGAAGTATCTGATGATATATAGTGTTACCGTAGAACACGTCTTTCATTCCGCCCCAACGAGCCTTGAAGCCCCAGTGATTCTCATTATTGCCACACCAGATTGCTAAGCACGCATGGTTTCTGAGCCTTTTAACAACCTTCTCGGCCTCCTTCTCGACAAGTTCGAAAAACCATTCTTCTTCAGGGTATTCTGCACATGCGAACATGAAGTCCTGCCATACGAGTATCCCCTTCTCGTCGCAGAGCTCGTAGAAAACTTCATCCTCATAAATCCCTCCTCCCCAGACTCTAATCATGTTCATATTTGCTTCCCTAGCCTTGTCTAGCAAGTAGTTGTATGCTTCTCTGTTGACTCTTGGCAAGAATGAATCTCCAGGTACCCAATCAACTCCTTTGCAGAAAACTGGAACATTGTTTACTTTAAAGAAAAATGTCTTTCCTTCCTCGTCTTTCTCCTGCACGATCTCGATCCTCCTTATTCCGACTTTCTTCTTGACCGAATCTAAAACACCCTTCGAATTCTCAACTACTATCTCCAAGTCGTAAAGGCTTTGTTCTCCGTAACCGTTTGGCCACCATAGTTTCGGGTCTTGAACAAAAAATTCAAAGAGAAATTCGTTTCTGCCGATCGAAATATCACGTTTATCCTCTTTTTCCTGGTCCTCGCCGAAGCCCCTGATCCTTGCTTTAATATTAACTCGATCGTTTTTAACAGCCTCGAGAGAAACATTCACCTTTAACTTGGAATTCTTAAGATCGTTGCTTAAGTCACTTAAGAAATAGAAGCTCTCTATTTTGCATGTATCGTATGCTTGAAGAGTAACGTCTCTCCAGATTCCAGAGGTCGCCAGTCTCGGCCCCCAGTCCCAGCCGAATGAGTATTGCGCCTTCCTACCATAGGCAACAGGCGGGTAGAATGCTGCCCAAAGCTTCACGCTGCTCTTACTATAAAGTTCCTCGAGAACTCTTTTAGGGGAATCCAGCCTAACCACCAGGACATTTTTTCCTTCTTTTAAAAAATCCTTAACATTGAATTCATGTTCGTGAAACATGTTAGCTGTTTTAGCAATCTGCTTCCCGTTAAGCCATATTGTTGCAAAAGTATCTAAGCCGTGAAACTTGAGTTCAACACAGTCATGGTTGAGAAACTCCTTGCTAACGTAAAACTCCTTCTTGTACCACCAATCCTTCTCCTCCACCCAAGCAACCTCAAGCTCGTTCATTCTGAAGAACGGGTCATTGATCCTTTTGTTCCTCAAAAGGTCTAGGTGGACAACGCCTGGGACGATTGCCTTCAACCATGGGCCGGAGTTCGGCGGTGCTTTATCATCTTTTCCGCATTCCTTGAAAAGCCATTCCCCGTTAAGACTTATGGTTTCCATGCTTGCTTCTCAAATCTCCGCAAATATAAAACTTTATGCCTTTAGTTCTAAGAATTTTTAGCAGCAGGTTATTTTCAAGTCTTTTATCGAACTCTTTTAAACATTCCGTCGAATTGCCGGACTAAGAAATACATATATACTGTTAGCCTGTTTAAGGGGGAAACCGCGGGAAAAGGAGAAATTGTTTAGGGAGGATTCTTCAGGGAAGCGCGACGGTGGGAAGAAAATAGTGCTAACCGCTTCCGCAGTGGAGATGAGCGACTTCAACCTAAACCCCTTCATTGCTTTCTCGGCAGGGTTCCCGTTACCATTGCCAAAGAGAATTCTTCGGAGAAGACTTTACCCACCGGCACCTTTTAACGAGGATGGGACAGCCAGGTTTGCTCCTTATGGCTTAAGGAAAATAGAGTCTCTTCTCATAGATGAGTTTGGGGAGGAGAACGTTGCCACTGTTCACCCCATCATGCTTGAAAGATTCGTAGGGGAGGAAACAAAGGTAATTGGAATCTCCTCAATGGATCCGCTCGGAATAGGGTTTGTAAGTAGAACTTATACAAGTCTCATGGGTATAAACGGTAAACCGGTCACAGCAGTTGAGTTTGAAGACCTGCTGTCTAAGCCTGTTTTGAGAAGGCATCGTCCAAGAATAATACTTGGCGGGAGTGGCGCGTGGCAGATTACTAGGGCAGGGGCTCAGGAGGAACTCGGGATAAATACTGTAGTGATGGGTGAGGCTGAGGAAAATATTGTCGAGGTCTTCAGAAAGGCTTTGAGGGGGGAAGAACTTCCCAAACAGGTGGTATGTCGTAAACCTGAGCTAGAAAATGTTCCATGTATTAGAAAAGCATCCTTATTCGGCGTCGTTGAGGTTACGCGGGGATGTGGAAGAGGGTGCCAATTCTGCTCTCCAACGCTGAGGCAGAGATATTCCTTTCCATTGCAACATATATTGAAAGAGGTTGATTTGAATGCGAAAAGCGGAGCAAGAATGATAACTCTTCAGACGGATGACATATTCCTCTACAAGACTAATTCTGATTTCACGCCCAATGTGGACGCAATAGTTGAGCTTTTCAACTCTATAACTAAGATTGGAGGAGTGCAGTATATTCAGGTGGCGCACGCTGCCCTCGCACCCGTAGTCTATGAACGTAGGATTGTTGAGAAGATAGCTCATATATTAGTGGAGAAATCTAGATGGACCTATTTGAATAACCAGAAGTATGCTACTTTCGAAATAGGTATAGAAACCGGGAGCGTAAGGCTGATAGAAAAATACATGAGGGGTAAGACCTTACCTTACACTTCTGAACAGTGGCCGGATATCGTTGTTCAGGCTCTTGGAATACTTAATGATAACCTGATATATCCCCTAGCAACACTCATAACAGGTCTGCCAACCGAAAGCGATAAGGACATCGTTGCAACGCTAGAGCTGCTCGACAGATTGAAGGGTAATAGGGTTTTCTTAGTGCCCCTACTCTTCACTTCTGAAGAAGATTGTATTTTAAACAGGGAAAGGCACGCTGATCTGCATGGTTTAACTGAGCTTCACTGGGATGTTTTCTCGACGTGTTGGAGGCACAATATAAACACCTGGAGGGGTAAGGGTTTTCAACATTTAGTCAGAATCGGGAGTCTGATCACCTACTTGATGTATTACAGATGGCTACATGGTCCCCGGGTTATCAAGCACATTCTAAAGGTCTCAGGCTGGGATGAACACCTTTGGAGCGATGCTAGTTAGGGTTTGCCCCCAGGTCTCTCAAAGCCTTGTCGACTACTCTAGCTATTTCAACGAGCCCAACCAGCACATAGGGTACTCCTTTAAGCCTTGCCAAATCAGCTGTCATTTGATCCTGCGTAACGATTACAAGCCTATTTCTAGAAGCATAATCCACTATCGCAGCATCCTCCGCCCCTTTTAACCCCACTTCGTCAACCGATTGCGCATCCCAACCCAATGTTTTTAGGAACGGCTTCAACCCAGAGTACATTTCATCGAGGAGTATTCTAACGTTTTTCATGTTGACTCGGCATTATCTGTGCTTTCTTTAACTTTTCGCAATATTCGCTGGAACAGGGTTTAAGCAGCCAAAAGTCTTATAAAAGAGGAGGTTGCTTTGTAACATAGTGCTGCATGTGGGTTCTCAGAGGTGATGCGGTAACCGTTTGGAATAACGAGGAGGTTCAGAGGAGGCTCTCGTGGTATAGGGCTGTTATGAAGAACATTAAGCCAGCCAAGTTTCTCATAGCTAAGAGCATTCCGGCGCAAACCGGGGTCAAAGACCTGAAGGAGATGAAGGAGGAGGAGCTGTGGAGGCTTCATGAGGACCTTGGTTCAGAGTTCAGGAAAATCTACGAGTCTGTGAAGGACAGTAAAACCAGTGAGACGCCACCCGCGGAAGTAAGCTTCCTGGATGTTAAGATAGCTCTCTCCGAGAGGCTTGTCGAACACTGCGAGTTCTGTGAGAGAAGATGCGGGGTGAACCGGAGGAAGGGGGAACTCGGGTTCTGCAGAGTCGGTTATGTGAGCAGGGTTTCCACATGGTTTCACCACTTCGGGGAGGAAGGGCCGTTAATAGGTGAGGGCGGCTCCGGAACAATATTTTTCGCAGGCTGCAACTTTGGGCCATGCGTGTACTGCCAGAACTGGGATATTTCATCCGATCCCGAGAACGGTGGCGAGGTTAATCCTAAAACGCTCGCTTTAATAAGTAGTAGGCTTAGCGCTGAGAATGCTGCGAACATAAACTACGTTGGTGGAGACCCTACTCCCAACCTCCACACGATACTTGCCTCGCTAAGACACTTGAATATTAATGTTCCGCAGCTTTGGAACAGCAACATGTATTGCAGTACTGAAGCCATGAGGCTTCTGGCTGAAGTCATAGACATATGGCTCCCGGACTTCAAGTATGGTAGCGACGATTGCGCCAGAACGGATCAACCCTATCACGTCTACAAGATTATCGTTTCTTAAGAGACAGGGTTTCAGCTTCCCGTCGCAAGTAACCCTAAGCTTGGAGCAACGGGAGCAGAATTCAGGGTTTCCATTGGGTGAGACTATCTCAACAAGAACTTTCCCCCCGCTCCTGGAAAGCTCGTAGATGGTGCGTTGACCAGTCTGGTTAAGTGTTTTCCCGATTGATTCTGAAGCAATGGATTTTTCAATACTATCTAAGCCCACGTGATATTCTTCAAAAACCTGTTTGTTACCTGGAATCGGCTGAAGCTCTATAAGCTGGAGAACAGCCCCTACGGAGCACGCGTAATCCAGCATCTTGCTAACATCCTCCTCATTAACCCTTTTCAGAACAACCATGTTTATCTTAACAGGGTTCAAGTCAGCCTCCAGAGCAGCATTTATCCCACTGAAAACCTTGAAGACGTCCCCACCACCAGTTATCCAACTATACTTTGAAGAGTTAAGGCTTGGAAGGTTAACGTTAACCCTGGAGAGCCCCGCATCCTTAAGGTCTGCCGCATATTTCTCCAGGAGAACGCCGTTTGTAACGAGTGAAACCTCCTTGACGAGTGGAGAAATTGCTTTCACCATTTCGACGGTGTCCTCCCTCAATAAGGGTTCTCCGCCCGTTATCTTAACGCTTTCAACACCGAGACTGCTGGCAACCTCAACGATTTTTCTAACCTCGTTTAAACCCATGTTCCCGCTTGAAAGAAGGTTCCATTCCCTGTGGCAGAAGAAGCAACTCAGGTTGCAGTTTTCTGTAATTGATATCCTGAGGCTCTTTACAGTTCCGCTAGGCGGTTGGGGCATTGGCGAATGATGATAAAACCCTGTTATAAAAAGATTTTACGGGTGTCTGACAATGGTACTTTCCCCGGAGCCAAAGGGTAATGAGCCTCACGTGATCATGCTCTATTTATAAGAGTCTGTTTTATGGTACTAAAACTTTATAAGTTCGTAAATAAAATATTTACACGGTGAAAAGAATTTGAGTGAGACAAAAGCCGTTTCTGGGGTTTTAGAAGAGTTAAAGGCAGGCTTCACTATCAGAGCAATAATCGGTAGGATAGTTACAACAAAACCCTTCTAATTCTAAAACCAATTTTTAAATAAGCTCGCCGATGTAGCGCGTGCTATGGGAACAGTTTTTATCGCGTATAGCCATTTTTTCTATCCGGCTCTCAACCATTCCTTTTTACCATCTGGAACAGTAGGGCTGAAAAAAGTGTTAAAAAACCGGCTGCGTAAAATATGGATGCTGGCCCGAACCCCTCCCAGAGAAGACCTCCAACAACCCCGCCCAACATTCCACCCAAGCCATTGCCGAGTTCTATAAAGCCCATCGCTTCTCCAATGTTTTCACCGCGACAAATCTCCGCGGTAAGAGTCCTCCTAGCGGGAAGGTCCATCGCCCCCACAAGCCCGAAAATAAAAATGTAGAACCCCATGGATGCGAAGCTGTCTGACAAAGCAAGAAGAATCCAAGTTGGCGAGGATAATGCTAGATGTGCCAGCATCATTCTCCAGCTTCCCTTTCTCGTTGTGACCCATGCCCATGGAAGGAAGCCGACCGCCAGCCCAATGTTCCAAATCGAGATGACCATTCCGACTCCCGCCATATCTAACCCAACCATTCTCTGGGCGAAAAGGCTAATGTAGGGTGAGATTATGAAGAACCCCAGTTCATGAAAGAAGATTGAGAAACCGTAGAAGACGAGCCGCTGATTCTGCCTAAGCATGTGTAATATTGTTCCAATATCGACTGAACTCGCTAAAACTTTCAACCTGTTTCCTGTTGCTCTACCTCTCCCTCTAGCAATATAGAGGGAATAAATCGGGATGGATAAGAGGAAGAGCATTGAGGCGGTAAAAAACGGGAGTTCTGCAGCAAAGAATTGTGAAAGCCAGCCCGCTAAAAAGGAGCTCAGCGACGATCCTGCTAGGGTTGCAAGATAGAAAACGGCGAAGAAGAGCGGAGCCTTAGATGATTCTGTGCTCTCAAATATTAGGGCATTATTGTTAGGTGTGAACAAAGCCGTCGAAAAACCGATTAGAATGTAGAGGGATAAGGCTGTGAAAATATTTGTTGTGAAATACACTAGTATGCATGCTACAGCACCCAGAATACTGGAAATTATGAGTGGGTTACGTCTATCAGTGAAGTCGGAGAGTCTACCGAACGGCATGGAGGTGAAACTTATGATGCCCCAGCTGACGGAGTTTAATACACCTATTTGACTCGGAGAGACTCCTTTGCTGTTGAAAAAAGGGGAGGCTATTGCCCCCTGCATTGAGGAGGCTGCCTGATGGACCAGGCCGCCTGCAAGAACACCTTTGAAATCCCTGTTTTTCCACTCTTTCAAACCCATTGAGGAGAGCCCGTCTAACTCTGTCTTTAAATTTTCGGGCCTTCTATCCGACCCTTAAATTTGGAAACCTGTCTCTCACAAAGTTTTCCGCCGACCTGTCGTATGTTTTCTCAGCCTCCTTGGAGAAGAAGCATGCCGGAAGCTCTCCATGCGCCCTATGATAGCTTATGCATTCGCAGCAAATTCCCTTCCTAGGGCAGTCCGGCCATGTGCAAGGACAGCTCTTCAAATTTCTTTCCTTCCTGCACTCCATGGCGGAAAAAGCCAAGTTCTAAGTATTTTAATTTTTAGTAAAGTTTGGGCTTGACTAAGCATTAGGTTTATAATAATCTAAACGAGGTCTAAAACGGGTAACCATGGTGAAGATAGCTGTTATTGGAGCGGGAAGCCTCGCCTGGTCGGCGACACTGGTTCGAGACTTATGCTTAACCCCAAGCCTCAGAGGATCAGTAGTCACGTTCATGGATGTAAATAAGGAAAGACTGAATCTTATTCACGCTTTCGC
>JAWCMB010000046.1:0-12633 GCA_038850115.1 Thermoproteota archaeon | reverse complement strand
AACTCCTCCCTACCCGTCTCAATAATCCCGAAGGGACCCCTAAGATTCCAAAGCGCCCAGCCAATACCATGCTTAGACAGGATGCTCAGGACATCCCTGTACCAGTTTAGCATAGAAACCCTGTCAACCCTAACCGGGAAAATCCCAAGCTCACCGCAGTGTACGAACACATCTTTCTCCTTAAGCTCCAAGTAGGGTTTCATCCATTTTTCAAACCATGCTTTGTCAACGTAAACCCCTTTCCACTTCAAAAAAGCTCCTCGGTAGGGCGTATTCATATACTTGTCGAGATTCGGGGCTTCACCTGGGTACGTAGGCTGCTCTGCATACATGAAATATGGGTAAACCCAGATTGCGCCGAGATGAGTTAGCCAACCGGGTTCATACATATGGAAGCTCTGTCCGAAAAGAGGATCATCTATCCCTGGGACTGGTTGGTAACCCTCTCCAGTTATGAGGCCATCAGCTATTACTAAACGGTCTTCATCTATGTCTCTTATGGCTTGAAGCATTCTTTTACAGAAATCTCTATAATTATCCATGGTTGTCGCCCTAGGATCCTTAGAGTTGTCTCCGGCAACAGGCTCGTTTACGAGGTTGAAGCTGACGTAACGGTTTTCAACATCCTTATAACGCTTGGCGAAGACCCTCCAATGATACTCGCAAGCATCTAGAGCCTCCCTGTCTCTCCACAGGCTTAATGGCTCAAGAGGCCAGTTAATACAGTAGCCCGGAGCCCTGTGGAAACAAATATTGACATGCACCTTGTATTTTTTACCGAACTCTACAGCCTGGTCTATTTCTCTTAAAACCTTCTCGTTTATATTGTAGAAGTCGCCGTCAACGATCCAGCATCTGTAGTCCATGGGTAAACGCACAAAGTCGAAGCCCCATTCAGCCATCCTCTGGAAATCCAGTTCTACGAAGGGCCTGTTATTCTGTGCTACAAACTTTTCCAAAAGATTGAAACCGCGGAGCGGTCCGAAACGGTATATTTCCGACATTTCCTATAACCTCCTTAATAGATATGCTGTTCCACCGAAACTTTTCAACTTACTCTTAAACTTTACTCCCTCAGCCTCAACATTTGAGTCAACGGGTTTTCCAGTGAGAAACTCAACAATATTATACTTGTTCTCTTTGAGTTGTTGATTCACAATGATTTCTGTCTCCGATGGCTCATTTAAATGATTTATAGCTAAGATTATATTCTTATCTTTCCCTTTCCACACGGCGACCTCTACATTAGGATTGGTTGATTCAGCTGGCGGCATAATGCCGAAGCTCTTGAGAAGCCTGGAGAGAAACAGTCTCACAGTCTCGTTCCGTCGAATATGGAATGGAAACATGACGGCCAAGTCATAATGCCCAGGGTAGTTGGAGTAATCCCAACCTATGAGGCTCCCGATCTTAATAACCAACCCTTTTCCTTTTCTTACCTGAATAATCGCGGGATCCCCATTTTCAAACCTGGCAAGTATCTTAGAGCCTGCTGGAGGAATAAGCTTCTCGCACCTGTTTCCAACCGGAACTATTTTCCTAGGAAGCCTAAAGAGTTGTGAAGCATCATCATCAAAAGTGTACGTCTCATAATCGGCTGGCTTACTTTCTATAAACTCTGGGTAGATCGTCTGGAAGTCTCCGACGCTCTCCCCGGAGTAATCTGTCAGCAAGATTCCTCCTTCTTCAACAAACCGTCTAATCTCTGAGACAGTATTCTTGGGGAGTACTGGAGAGCCTACTGCACAAAGAATCTTGTAGCCGCGCTCTTTTAAAATACCGCTTGCAACCTGCTCCTCAGAAACAATGTCTACGGGAAAACCGTTTCTCACGAGCGCCATGTAGAAAAGCAAGTTATCCATGTTATAGGCATCGTCTCTCTTAAGCTCCATGGTTGTCCAAGGATATATTAAAGCTATCTCCGCCCGGCTAAGTTCGTATTCCTTTAAAGCTCTGACAAGCCTATGATACTCTTCATTCGGCCGGCTTGTTTCACGCCAAAGGTCTAGTTTCCCCCAATCCACCCACCATACAATGCCAAGGGCGCCGTGTGCAAGAGTGGAATAGACTTGCTCAAACATGCTTTCGACAGGAACCTTGTATCCAAGCCATGAGTTGAAAGCCTGACCGTTAGCCGTATAAATTTTGTTAAAGCCCATCGCCGTTCTTAAAATATCCTTAATGTATTCGTAAACATAAATGACGTAGCGATGGTCGAACTCCAGCGGATACATGTCTTCATGACCAATGTCTATTACGCGCGCCATCCTCCATATATCGTTGCCTGAGTAGACGCATTGATAGGTGCATGGATAAAAGTCGTTAAGCTCATGCGTCGACAGTACGGGGATTATGCTTCCAGCATAATCTATAAGTTCCTTCAGAAACCTTGGAATTATTTCAGCATGATAGTCAAACCATTCTTTCCATAACGAGGAGTTGCTAGGCTCCCTTGGCGGCTCTAATTCCTCCCAGCTGGCAAATCTTGTTCCATGCTTAATGTTGAATTCTTCAATCCTATCGTACTTTTTAGCCATTTCTCTGCGAAAATCATTTATGCAATGCTTGCAGTAGCAGCAGGGTTTTAAAGGTCCTCCTCCAAACTCTGGAATATCCGTTCTATAGTATGATTCATGGATGAAACTCATCAGGGCGCGTCCACCCAATCTGTAGAGCGCGGGATGTGAACCGTATCTCTTCAAGAAGCGTCCAATCGACCGCTTGCTTTCTTCAAGCAGGTAGGGGTGGTTAAAGCAGCCTATGTTAGCCCAACGGGGGTCGTCTGATGTCGAGCCGTCTGCACACACTATTTTAACCTCCGGATGATTCTCTATAGATATATGCGGCATGAAGACGGGGACTATTTTAAGACCCATTTCATCAGCCTTGTTGAGGAAAAGGTCAAGCTTCTCTTCCTCTACGTCAAGCACGAAAAGCCATATATTGTTTGTGTTAGCATTCTTCATTTCCTTCAGATACTCCTCTATCTGCCTATTCTCTTTGATTCTGCCTAAGCCATAGAAGTAGGCGCCAACAATAGGATTCTGGAAATATTCCTCCTCCACACTCATGTCTTGCAACCTCTTGACGCGATTGTTCTTAGCATTATTTATGTTTTTCAGATAAAACTAAGAGAACTCTAAAGGCCTTCCAATACCCTATCAGCGTTTCCTCCTCCTTAGAGTAATGAGTACGACTATTGCTAGGACAACTATGATTGACACCAGCAGCATGCTGTTAAGACTTGAGTCCTCAGCCGACTTTGGTTCTGAAGGCTCAATGTACGAGTAGGTCAGGATTATGTTTCCCCAGTCGTTAAGAGGAGAGGCTCCTCCCGATACGTGGGTCCCTGGGTCCCCTATTATCTCTATGACGACGGGTTTATTTGCTTTGACAACATAGTCCCCCATATCCAGCTTAATAAACTGGTCTCTTCTAAGCGTTTTCTCCTCTGAATTCAGGTTTAGGCTAACGTCGTCAGGGGCGAAGAGGTAGCCTCTTGCTGGAACATGAAAAACATATTCGCCGTTCAAACCGCCCACAAATAAAATGTCGTCTCCAATATTTCTCAAAGCGTTTCTGCCCTCGCACCCGGCGGACCAAACACCAATTAAGCCTGAGCTGGAGACAAACAGGTCGTCGTTAACATTCTGGGTGAAGTTATAGAAATACTTGTATTCTCCTTTTCTCAGACTTGTTTCAAACAAAATCTTCCTGTCTCTCAATGAAACGGCTTTTACCAAGGAGTCTTCATACCCAAATAGGATTATGATGCCTGAGTATAGCCTACTTTCTATGAAGGTTCCCGGCTGTTTCAGAAAGAAGTTCCTGCCAACCATGTATCCCTCAATGGAGGGAACCTGCGTCGTCGCGTTGTTAAACCAAGAGAAAACCATTATTTTTCCAGAGGATGTTAATAAATAGGGTTTTGCAGCCGAGACTTGAACCACTTTCGTATTGTTCGCGAAGAAAAACCATTGGTCGACCAGATTTCCCTGAGAATCCTCCAGGGTGACTTCAGCGTCCTGAACCGCGTAAACCCCAGTATAATTGCTGATCGGCGTGATGACAAATCTTTTTCCGGAGAAAACCCCTTCGACATCAGGATAGAAGGTTGCTCCCCATCCCCACCCCACTGGATCCATGGTTTTTCCACCGCAAAGAGCCGCTACAACTGGATTGTTGGTAACTAGCTTGTAAGCCTCCTCATCAGTACCGTTGTAAACGAACAATTGCCATTTGCCAACAGTTTCCTCTCTAACCTTGCTTCCAGTCCCATCATCCTTTAATTTGAAGAGTTTAATCACAGTATTGTCTTCGAATGGAGTTACCATCAGAGTCCATTTTTCATCAAGCGTCTGGACAGGGGGGCAAAAATAGAAGACTCTACCCACACCTGTCTCTAATTCGTTTTGCGCTTTAACAGATACTCCTACTCCCAAGACTAAGAGTATAAGGAGTATCGACAGAGAATCCAACCAATGCTTGTTCAGAAATTGATGGGCTTTAGAGCATCTTCTTTCTACCATCATACTACTTGGATTTTTGTTTTAATGTTGTTTATAAGTTTTAACTGTTTTTCCTTCCTAATTTGTTTTAAACTCGTTAGCAGTAGCGCACTCTCAGCTTATTGAACCGATGCGGGTTTCAGAACGCTGGCAAGCCTTATATTAAACCTGTCCTGCAACCAGTAGGGTGGAATAATGTGCATGAAAGGCGAGGCCAGAGGCTTCTTTCATGTTGAGAAGATTGATAGTGTTTGGTGGATTATAGATCCTGAGGGGAAAGTTTTCATATCTAAGGGGGTTAACCATATTAGTTTTGAAGGAGATTATTCGCCATCGCTTGGATATATCCCGTATCACAAGGCGGTTTTTAAAAAATACGGGGATGCTGAGTCTTGGGCCAAAGCCGCTGTTGAGCGGCTTTGCAGCTATGGCTTCAACACTATAGGCGCCTGGTCCAGCAAGGAGCTCTACCGGCTTAAAATCCCTTACACAATAATACTCGACATTGCTGCTAGAGCCGGCTCCAAATGGCTAAGCGGCAGAGTTGTAGACTATTTCTCGAAAGAGTTTGAGGAAGTTGCAAACGGGATAGCGGAGAAGACGTGTGCCCCCAAAAGGGATGATCCGTATCTTTTGGGCTACTTCACTGATAATGAGCTAAGATGGGGGCCGGACTGGAGGTCTCCTAAACATCTTTTCGACGACTATATTGCTCTTGAAAGAGATGCTCCGGGGAAAAGGGTCTTAGTCCAGTACTTGAGGGAGGAGTATGACAGTATAAGGTGTCTCAACGCTAAATGGGGGACGGACTTCAAATCTTTCGAGGATATTCTGGATGTTTATGAGCCGCCTAGCGGCTCCTTGGACTCTGACAAGCTTGGCTTCCTGTAGATTGTTTCGAAAAGGTATTTCCAGGTTTGCCATGACGCGATAAGGAGACATGACCCGAACCATCTTATTTTAGGATGCAGGTTTGCGTTCAGACCGCCTGATCAGGTTTTGAAAGGATGCATCAACTATACGGATTTGGTTTCGATAAACAATTATGGTTGGGAACCGCCTCTGGAAGACCTAAGGGCTATAAACTGTCTCACGGGACTGCCAGTTATGATTACCGAGTTCTCGTTTAAGGCGAGAGACTCCGGCCTGCCTAACACTAAGGGTGCTGGAACACCTTTGGAAACACAGGAGGATAGGGCGGAGCACTTCGAGAAGTATGTTGTAAAACTCTTGTCCGAACCATATGTAGTGGGTTACCATTGGTTCCAGTACTCCGACCAGCCTGCGCAGGGCAGGTTTGACGGGGAGAACAGTAACTTCGGCCTTGTGAACATAGAGGACGAGCCCTGGGGGATCCTAGTTGCGAGGGCTACGACGGTTAATCTTAAAGCTGAGCTTATTCACGCCGAGTCGGCTAGAAGGGCTCACCGCGGTATGTAGTGTACAATCCAACCACTCGGAAACGGTTCGGCGTTCTGAAAATTTCACTACAACAGCCTGAAGAACTCTTCTACTCCTTCCCTGATAAATCCTTCATGCACGGCGGTCTGGGCAGGCTCTGCACAAGATGACGGTGAAACCCTCTCCACTCCTCCGATTGACTTACTCTGATGACTGACTTGAACCCTCCATCGCCGAACCTTCTTGAGCATGCAAACATGCAGAGCTGGCATCCGACGCATTTATAAATTTCGAGGCCCAGTTTTTAACCATTGTTACCCTTACTGCTTCTTCTCAAACTTAAATAATTTTATTTTTCAGCTTCTTGGGAGAACGTGTCCCACCGTTGAGAGTATTCTGTCTAGGTATTGAAAGCATAAATATTGACAGATGGTAGGAATAATTGGTGCGGGAAAAGATGGAGGATAGGCCTGTTTACCTGGATCCCTCGGCACCGGTTGAACTCAGGGTTAAGGATCTTCTTGGAAGGATGACTTTGGAGGAGAAGGTGACTCAACTCCAGTCAGTATGGCTTAGAATGGTCGTTAGAGAAGCTCTCTCCGAGGAAAAATTGAGGGAATTTTTAAGCATGGGGATAGGTGAGTTGACGCGCGTCTCTGGATCATGGGGGGTCAAGCCTGGGGACGGGGCGAGAATAGTAAACGAGGTGCAAAGATTCCTAATTGAGAAAACCCGGCTGCGAATACCGGCTATCGTTCACGAAGAGTGTTTAACCGGCTTCATGGCCATGGGTGCAACAACCTTTCCACAGGCCATAGGCCTAGCCAGCACGTGGGATCCTGAGCTTATTCAGAACATAGCGTCAGTGATCCGAAGGCAGATGAGGTTCTCCGGAGCCCACCAGGGTCTCGCGCCCGTTCTAGACGTTGCTAGGGACCCAAGATGGGGCAGGACCGAGGAGACTTACGGTGAAGACCCTTATCTCGTTGCAAGCATGGGAGTAGCATACGTTAAGGGTCTTCAAGGAGACGACTTGAGGAGCGGGGTTGTAGCTACTCCGAAGCATTTTGCGGCTCACGGCTTCCCGGAAGGAGGTAGAAACTGCGCGCCGGTTCACGCAGCCCCCAGAGAGCTCAGGGAGGTTTTCCTCCTCCCGTTTGAGGCTGCGGTTAAAATCGGGGGAGCGTTTTCGCTGATGAACGCGTATCATGAGATAGATGGCGTGCCCTGCGCATCCTCAAAAACTCTTCTGACTGATGTGTTGAGGGGAGAATGGGGTTTCGAAGGCTTCGTAGTGTCGGACTATGGGGCTGTGAGAATGCTGGAGAGTTTTCACAGCGTTGCTTCAGACGGTAAGGATGCTGCGGTCAAAGCTCTTGAAGCAGGGATAGACGTCGAGCTTCCCCACATTGACTGCTACGGTAAGCCTCTGCTCGATGCCGTTAGAGATGGAACAGTGTCGGAAGAGGTTTTGAACCTTGCTGTTTCAAGGGTTTTAAAAGCTAAGTTTCTGCTGGGTCTTTTCGAAAACCCCTATGTTGACCCTGGGCTTGCTGTAAAACAGTTCGACACTAGTGAAGACAGGGAGCTTGCCCTAAGGGCAGCAAGGGAATCCATAGTACTCTTGAAAAATAACGGTATACTCCCAATTTCTAAAAACATCAGGTCGATAGCTGTAGTTGGGCCTAACGCTGATAGCAAGAGAAACCTTCACGGGGACTACAGTTACACTGCCCATATAACTGCTGCTGAAAGATTCCTCGGATATGCCGACATGGTTCTAGAGGAGGCTGTTCCCACGGTAAGCATATTGAAAGGAATTATGAACAGGGTTGCGGAGGGAATTACGGTCAACTATGCTCCGGGCTGCGATGTCTCCGGAGAGTCTAAAGACGGTTTTAAAGAAGCCTTGGACGCGGCTCGTAAATCCGATGTTGTAATAGCTGTGGTTGGAGAGAAATCAGGATTGTCGGAGACAGATGTCTCTGGAGAAGGTAGGGACAGAGCCTCCCTAAAACTGCCCGGTGTCCAAGAGGATCTTGTCAGGGAGCTCTGCGACACAGGTAAGCCTGTAGTGCTCGTACTGGTTAACGGTAGGCCACTCTCCCTAGGATGGATGGCTGAGAAATGTTCAGCCATATTGGAGGCATGGTACCCGGGTGAAGAAGGCGGCCACGCGGTGGCAGACGTAATCTTTGGGTATTATAATCCTGGAGGAAAGCTTCCGGTGTCATTCCCCAATGACGTTGGGCAGGTTCCTGTAAACTATAATAGGAAACCATCCTCATTAAGGGGCTACGTCTCTATGGGTGCTAAGCCACTGTTCCCGTTTGGGCATGGTTTAAGCTACACTAGGTTCGAATACAGTTCTCTGGAGACGGAACCTGAAGAGACGGGTTCGGCCGGACGGGTTAAAATACGTTTTAAGCTGAAAAACGTGGGGGACTATACTGGCGACGAAGTTGTTCAACTGTACGTTAGAGACACTGTTGCTAGTGTCACTAGGCCCGTAATGGAGCTTAAGGGCTTCAAGAGAATCTGTCTAAAGCCTGGAGAAACTAAGGAGATTGAGTTTACGCTTTTCATTGAACAACTAGCTTTCTATGATCAATACATGAGGCTGGTGGTTGAGCCCGGCGAGTTCGAGTTGATGATAGGCGGGTCTTCTGAAGACATAAGGCTTAGAAAGAAAATTAGGGTCATCGGGGAAACAAGAGTGGTCGGTGGCAGGAGGATGATCTTTAGTAAGGCTGAGGTAAGATAGTGGAAGCTATGTAACGTGAACCCGTGGGAAAAACACGATACTCTTAGCCTTCAGAAAGGCTTTACGGCACAGGCGGGAGAATATACTGACACGCGCTACTTTTACGTTCGGCTCCTACCACTGGTCTCTGGCAGAACTATTTGTGAACGTAGCTTGACACTCGCTCGGGGGAATTCCTGTTCCCGAAAAAGAGTTCGAGAGCGTTATCTCTTAAAAGTCTCTGAGCCAACTGGATTGCCTGCGATTCCGTAAAAGCGCCTTCCTCAACCTTCTCTTTAATCACTCTCAATATGTTCTGTCTCGCGATCACCGAATGCCCGTAGACTCCCTCCACAAAAAGATAATCCCCGCCAAACCCCAAAATCTTGTTGCAAGGAACGAGATCCAGCCAGTCGGCCAAGGCCTGTCTAGCCCAGAAGGGTGAGATCACGTGAAGCCAACACATGTCTATGTAAACATTTGGGAAATTTTTAGCTAGAACCGCCAACTCTCCAGTATAAGGATATGAACCGTGAAATATGTCAAACTTTACTTCCCTGTATTCTCTGAAAAGATTTACTAGAAGCGTTGGGTTGGAATTAGTGATCACGTTTTCGTTACCTTCTTGAAGCCCGGTGTGGATTTGAACAGGAAGCTCCTTTCTAGCTGCCAACTGTATTATCTTGTGGAGCATGAAATCCTGATAAGGTCTTGCTTCATTAAAGGATACGGAACCAGGCATCCCTGACCTTTGATTGTAAATGTTAAGAAATATTTCTTCTGCCTCCCTCTCAGAAACCTTGTTGAAATGCAAGTCTCGCATATATGCTAAACTCACTTTAACTCCGACTGTTGCCCCAGATGCCCTTTCAAACGCCTCTTCTAAAACTTTAATTAGGTCTGAGAAAGAGTGTATCGGCTTGCCATACGTTTTACCAAGAGCTTCTATTTCCGTTTTTGTGGTGACGGTTACGAAGTTGTCGAATCTAGCTACTGGGACGAATAGCTCCACATCGAGTTTTTCGACGGGATTTAGGCTGTCTAGGATTGCTACCTCAATACCAGACTTCTCCTTCATTATCCACTTGTAGAGCCCTTGTTTATTCACATCGTTCATCTTTAACGCTAGTTTCTTAATGGTGTCCTCTTCAATTCCGTCAAAGCCGTAAAGGTCCTTAACCGCTATGTTTATCGCTCTAGCATAACCTGTGTTCTGTATCTTGTCCCAAAAAGGCTTGAATATTATGAACCTTTTCTCCAGAGGCAGGTTCGTGTCTCTGATTTTCGACAACTCCTCTTGAGTCATTCCTGATGATACAAGGTCTGATGAGGCATAATGTGAGAGAAATGTTTCAAATATGTCAACATGTTTTGATACCCGTTCAGTTTCC
The DNA here is from genome assembly GCA_038850115.1 of Thermoproteota archaeon. Taxonomy (GTDB): domain Archaea; phylum Thermoproteota; class EX4484-205; order EX4484-205; family JAAOZP01; genus JAAOZP01. The sequence goes on along the minus strand of JAWCMB010000046.1, from coordinate 2,590 downwards.
GGAATAAGGTGTTCGTGCGTGTCAATGATTTTAACTTCATTCACAAGGCGGCTGATGCGTTGGTAAGTATTTGAGTCCTCCATAAAAATCTCAACGCTGACGAGAATTTAAATCTTCTGTGATTAAGGTGCGTTAAGCTGTTCGTCAACATAATGAGGCGATTTTTAGCGCGCACTGTTGTTTAATCCCAAAGCTCATCTAGTTCGATCGACTTATCGGGCAGAATTGCTGTATAGTGATTCAATCCGACAGGATCGTCGAGCGAGAAGGGCCCTTGCCAGTTATTATGGGTCGGAGCTCCGAAACAGGCTCCTGCTTTAAGGTCAGTCAAATCGTAAATCACTGAAAACAATGTTCCGAAATAGTTGGTGTAGTAATGTCCACAGACCCCCTCATATATTTCCTTAGAAAGTAGCTCTCTAACCGTTTCTCTACTAATATTAGGCGATGCCTGTGACAACCGGTTGCCAATCATTTTAAACCTCCTCTTGGAATTTCTCAGGATCCAATCGCCAGCGTATTCCTGATATTTCACCATATCCGGCAATAAATAGTGGTTGGTTGAAAACAAGAATTGTTCCGCTGAGTCGGGACGTATTCTTTTAAAAGAGCTCTTTCCATCAAAGAACTGTGCCAAAGCAGCGTTGCTGTTTTTGTCCGTAACCAAGAAGCTCCAATATCCGCTAACCGGCATCTTCTGCAAGTGTTCTACTGCCTCGTCTACTGTTCTACAATTGTCTAAGAGAGTTCTAACTACCAAGAAGAAGTTGAATCCCTTTCTAACAGGCTCCCTCTTAAAGATGCCGCATCCTGCAAAGGTGACGCACAGCCCATGTTGATTAATTCCATCATCTCGACCAAGAAGGTATTCTGTAAAACCCATATGCTTCACCCTTCCCTTGATTCTGACGGTGCACAGGCGGAAGTCGTTCATCTCATGGTGATATTCATAGCTTCTCCCAATATAGACATGTTTATCACTGGTTGAGGAAGCCAAGATAGCCATTTGACTGCAACTACCAGGCTGGTATATCGGGGGATTATAGATTCGGAGTCTTTCAGGTCTGACTCTAAGGCTGTCAGCCAAACCCTGTATTTCGTCTGTAATGCCTGGGCATTTTTCCTCGTAGAAAGACTGCAGCTCCTCAAAGCTGCTGAAACCAAGCTTACTTGCATTAACCTCCGCAGAGGAGAACCATTTCGCCACTTCCGGGTTCTGTCTTTTAAGAACCTCCCCCTGCTGCCATCCAACCTCGTAGCTAGAACCCTCTAATACCAAGTGTTGAAATTCCCTTCTTATTATTGTATAGTTTTTGTGCAAATCATTATTCTCCATAGGCCCATAGGGCTATTGTGTCTTATAAGGCTTCTAGGCCTCTTGAGTAGTGGGTCTAGCCAACGGGTATCGTCAAGGTTGATTCTCATCCTCAACCACTTATTCACACTAAGCATCTCGATAAGGGTTGCAGCTGTGAGTACCGGGCGTATTGCTATCGCGCTCACATAATCTGGAGCATAAGATAAAAGTTAATATTTCGGAGTTGCTATTGGTCACGGTGGTTGAGCATGAGGGTGTTGGTAACCTACTATTCTAAAACTGGAAACACGGAAAGCATGGCGAGAGCCGTAGCGGAGGGGGCGAAGAAGGTTGAGGGGGTCATTGCCACGCTTAAGCGAGTTGAGGAAACCTCTTTGGAAGACTTGGTGGAGTCGGACGTTATAATATTTGGGTCCCCAACCTACTACGGGTTAATTGCAGCTCCTGTGAAAAGGCTTTTAGATGAAAGCGTTAAGATACATGGGAAGCTTAAAGGAAAGGTTGGAGGAGCATTCACATCCTCGGGGGGAAGTGCAACAGGGGCTGAAACAACCATCATGTCGATACTGCAAGCCCTACTCGTCCACGGTATGATTATTCAGGGTGATGCAGAGGATAAGCACTATGGGGTTGCCTGCGTCGGGAAGCCTGGTGAAAAAGACTTGGAGCTATGTAGAAGGATGGGAAGGAGGCTAGCGGAACTGGCTTCCCGCCTAGTTAAGGACTAGCCCTACCGGGCTTTCGCTGCCAGCGTTTCTGCAATTATTCTCGCAACTTCTTCAAGCAGGAGTCTGTCTTCGTCGTCGAACGCGTCTAGTATGTTACTGTCTACATCAATTTCTCCCGCTACTTTCTTCCCAAGGAGTATTGGGACGACGATCTCGGACCTGGTGGAGGGGAAGCACTCAATGTATCTTGCCTCCTTGCTGACGTCTGGAACGATTATCGTCTCGCCTTTCTGCGCAGCCAAGCCGCAAACACCCTCCCCCACCCTTATCTTAACATGGCTCGTCTCCTCGTTGCCTGAAAAAGCACGCAACACCAGGAATCCGTTTTCCACCATGTATATCCCAACCCAAGTATAGTGTTTCCTAAGATTCCTAAGCTTGTCTACAATCCTCTTTAGGAACTCGACAGTGTTTTCTGATGGAAAACCCCTGATATCCTCGATGACGCCGGGTATCTTGGTCAACTGACGCACCGTTTCCCTAGGGCTTTATCTTTGAAGCCTGTTGACCATTAAGCCCCCAGTTGCTCCTTGGGACATCGTGG
>JAWCMB010000045.1:334-13062 GCA_038850115.1 Thermoproteota archaeon | reverse complement strand
GTTTTTTCAACAATCCATCTGCTTGTCATGACAATGGAGGAACATTGTTGACACATATTAAAATTTTTTAGAGTTATGCTGTGAATCTGTTAATCCTCAGACTGGTCACCAGTAGATCAAGCGTACGCAATGATGAAAAACAACCTGTTTACCAGTAGGGTTGTCCGCGTAGCAATGCATGTAAAGCTTTTCTCCTTTTTTAACGAGAAAGTGGCCGGATGGAAAATTTTCGTAAACACACACATCATTGGTTCCGCTTACCTCGGAATAGTAGTCTCTTCCACAGTACCCGAAATAACCCTTCTCGCCCGTCGGCTCCATCCCAGTACCCTTGTCTTTCCATTTAACCCAAGGGTTCTCCGAGTTTTTCGACAAGATGTGCCCATTATCAGTGGGATAGCCCCCGCTACTGACCCCTATGAAATGTTCAATAGCAACTATGTGCATGTCTTCTTCCGCAGTAATGCTTTCAGACCTCCTGTCGACCGTTTTAGGAGGAACCGTGTAGGCCCCCGTGTTTATGGTTATCGCCTTCAACTCTTTCTCCACAGCCATTTCCCTTGCGACTTCCACTTTTTAACTAATATATTTTTCACAGACTCATCCGGAACCCTTGCGCCAACTATTCCTATTCGCAGTCAACGCTTTTATAAGCGAAACGCTTTCTTCAATCAGGATCTCTGCGGAACCCTTTGCAAGACGGTTCCACCATGTTGGAGTAACCTCGTACCCGCCCTGATCATAGGCCTCCGAAGTAGCTATGTACCCGCAGTACCCGTTTGCGTACGAGATGATAAGAGTCGGCTTTGATGGAGAACCCTTCTTTATGCGTAAACCCACCTCCACAAGGGGTTCACCCGGTAACCCGACTAGCACCGCATCTCCTATTCTCATAGCCTGCAGAACTGTTTCCAAAGTCTTCTCAGGCTGCCCTTCACGCATCATGCTAAGGTTTTTCTCGTAATAATGTAGAACAGCCTCCTGTCTCATTACAGTCTCCGCATCTGTTTTTCCGGTTTTAAGCTCAGAAACATGTTTTTTCTGATTCTCGACAAGCCTGCGGGCTGATTCCTCGGACAGTTCCGCCAGTGGAAGCACAACCTTTTGTTCAACAGCCCGGATCACCGGCTCCTCCCCTGGCTTTATGAGCCTCATGCCGTTTATGGCGGCGTACGCCACTACGCGTCCAACAGCCTCAACATCCTCGAAAGTCCCTGGGCACGCGTATCCCTGTGAAGTAACGGGGTTAATGTCCCCATCCGCCCCGTTCATGAAGAGGGAAACATGGTTTACTCCAAGTCTAGACTCAATTATCCTTGAAACAGCACCAGGGTAGTCGGCGGAAATCATGTAATTCATATCCCCGAGGACAACTCCATGGCAAGCGTAGTTTACAAGCGAGGCGAACGGCTTATCCGCCTCATCCACCACCAGCAGCACGTTAGCATCCGGGTCAACGGGCCCGCTGAAAAGCCTCCTGTTAAACCCTACTATAACTCTCGCAACACCCCAGCCCAGCTTCGCAGGCCTAGCTCGTTCCGCCGCCTTTAAAGCAGCCTCCACATTCCTTTCACGCAGAAGACTCAAATAGTTTTCAAAGTCTACTCCGGGCACATCTGCAGATATGTCTGGGGAAAGCGAGGGCCCAGAATGCGTATGGGTTGCAGAGATTAAAATCGCACCTTCCTTCAAGCCGAGCCTCTTCGCCAACTCCTTCTTTACTTCCACGGCTAATGAGTCCGGTATGTTCAAAAGGTCGTTGGCAATTAACAGTGAAACGCCGTACCTACTCTCAATGTAGAGCGCTCTTGCGTGAAGCGCATCATGTACACCCTCTGCCCCCTTATATCTTGAGGCGAACCCGCCCATTTTAACGCCCACGGGTGGAGTTATATCCACCTTCGATGCCCCAGCTTTCATGCAAACCAATGTGGCTAATAACCCTATTAAATTTTTAAAACCTGCTGGTTGAAAGGCTCTTGATGCTGGACAAGCTTGGGCACCCATAATAACGCTTAAATCCATGTCTTTTTCCATAGAGACGAGCGGTGACTCCAATGGAAAAGGTTCGTTTAGGATTCGTAGGCTGCGGCGGGATTGCGGTTGCACATCTTAAGGCACTGGTCAACAACCCGCATGTGGCGCTCATAGCCTTCTGCGACGTTAATCTGGAGCGTGCAAAAAACGTTGCTGCGCAGTACGGCGCGAGTGGAGCCGTGTTTTTCGACAGGGCTGAGGAAATGTTTAGAAACACGGATTTAGATGCTGCATTCTTCTGTATACCGCCTTTCGCCCACGGTGCTGAACTTGAAGCAGTCGACAGGAGGATACCGTTTTTCGTCGAGAAACCGATAAACCTCTATTTGGAGCAGGCTAGGGAGATAGCTGCCGCTGCTGAAAGAAAGAAGGTTTTGACGAGCGTAGGCTACATGAATAGGTATCGAAGAGGAGTGCAGAGGGTTAGAGGGCTTCTTAAGCAAGACCCTCCGATACTTGTGCTCGGGGGATGGATTGGCCAAACCCCACGCCTAACGCCTGAAGCAGCGATTTACAACTGGTGGATTGTAAAGGAAAAAAGCGGAGGACAGTTCCATGAGCAGGTTACGCATACTGTAGACTTGGCCAGATTCCTATGCGGAGAAGTCGTTGAGGTTCATGCTTATCCTGCGAAAGGGTTCAATAAGGAGGTTTCGCCCAACTATAATATTGAGGACGCTAGCGTGGTGAACATTAAATTCGCCAACGGGGCGATTGGAAGCCTGTGGGCTTCATGCTCTGCTAATGGGAACGGTGGAGGAGTAAGCCTGAGCATTTACGCGGGCAAGACTACAGCACTCTTCTCAGGATGGGAGCATTCTCTGCGTCTCCTCCAGAAGGGTGTGGAGCCTGAGGAGATCGCTGGCGAGCCAAACATATTTGAAATAGAGGACGAGGCATTCGTGGATGCGGTCAGGCTTAAGGATCCTTCAAGAATACTTTGTCCGTATTCGGACGGCTTGAAAACGCTCGAAGTGACTCTCGCAGCCAATCAGTCTATGAGCAGCGGGGAACCAGTTAAAATCCCCGTTAAATAGAAGCAAACCTGCTTGCTGCTGGGTGGATGATCGTAGGAGTGTTGAAAAAGACGGTGTGCTTCATCAGCCCTACGGAAAAACTTAATAATTGACTCGACAGTTTCTCGTGAAGAGATGATGAAAGTCCTATATGTAGGGGACTCCGGGACGATGACACTTACATACACGGGCTCACCCTTCTGGGTTGAGCAGAAGAATCTCGAGGTCAGGAACTTCGGTTTACCGCTGCTACGTGCTCTTAAGGGGGACCTGGAGATAGAAGTGTCATACATGCCTACCTGGGAAGCGTACAGCAGTTTTCCTAAAAACATTGAGGACTTGTTGAGCTACGATGTTCTAATACTGAGCGATGTGGAGTACGATTCAATAATATACTATCCCGAGTTCTACACTCCCAGCAAGTATGGTGAACACATAGTGATGCCGAACAGAGTTAAAAACATTCGGGAGTTCGTTAGAAGAGGCAGGGGGTTAGCGATGCTGGGCGGCTGGCAGAGTTTTGCGGGCAAATACGGGAATGCTCTCTGGCAGGGTACGCCTGTTGAAGAAGCCCTGCCGGTAAAAATGCTGGATAGAGATGACAGGATGGAGTTCCCCGAAGGAGTGGAGGTGAAAGCGTTAAAGGAGGATCATCCTATTATGAGGAACATAGATTGGAGGAGCGCGCCGCCTCTTCTAGGTTATAATAAGGTTCTGCTTAAGGATGGGTCTGAGCTTCTCGCCACGGTGGGGGAAGGCGACGTGTTAATCGCTACACGTAGGTTCGGCGATGGAAGAAGCTTCGTCTTCACATCTGATCCGGCGCCCCACTGGGGTATAAACTTCATGAAGTGGAACTACTACGAAGCCTTCTGGAGACAAGCCATTAGATGGTTGGCGGGAAGGCTCTAGTATCCAGCGGTAAGCCTGAAATCTCGGCTGGCATGGAGCATAAGCCTGTTTTGAAAACGGTTCTACCTATTGCCTAAACCCCTGCCGGCCGGCTTCGTCTTCCGCCAAGCGGCGGAGCAGTTCTGCTTCAGACGCATCGTAGGGTGCACCATCAGGATGCAGCAGATCATGCTGCCAGACTCTAGGCGGCGGGTCGCCTGGTTTTGATTCCCAGCTTAGATAGGTTTGCGTCTTACCCGCAACCAGGCCCCAGAAGTACCAGCCCACGTGATGCTGCGTGAAGAGCGGTAAGAGGGTTGAGAAAGTATTGCCCGCCTGCCGGTGGAGAAACTCTGTGCATAGAATTGGACGGTTAAACTGCTGCAACCATTCAATCTTCACCCGAACGGCGTTCGGATGGTCATATGCGTGGAATGAAATAAAGTCAGACAACTCTATGAAACGCCGGTGCATGGAGTCTTGAAAGTTTGCCCACAGGCCGACTGTCAAGGGCTGCGATGGCAAGGCTTCCCGCGCCCATTTGAAAGAGGCTTCCACCAGTGGCAGGCTTCTCACACCATTTTCTGAATTACCCGGCTCGTTGTAAAGATCCCAAGCGAGCACCCGCTTATCCTGCGAAAAGCTGCCAACAATGTCCCTTACATATGCTTCCAGTCCCCGCCACATGGTTCTGTCGAGGACCCGGGACCGGCCTGGGCTGGCAACCCAACGGCTGTTGTGTACACCGGGTATAGGCGGCTCCTGAGGCCCCAGCTTAGGCTCCTGGTTCCAACAGTCGTCGAAAAGCACCAGCATAGTGCTAATGCCATGCAGGCCTGCAATATTTAGAAAACGGTTCAATCTTTTTTTAAACCCCTGCTGATCCGCTTCCCAAACAAGGTAGTGTAAGAATACTCGAATACTGTTTAAGCGGATTCGCTCTGCCCAGCCTAATTCTTCATCAATCGTCTGCTCGTCAAAGGTTTCCGCCTGCCACATTTCAATCGTGTTCACGGCGGTGCGAGGAATATAGTTGCAGCCCCGTACTGAGCTAAGCTTCCTACAGCAGGCTTCCAACGAGGATCTTAATCCACATACAGTGTTTTCTTAAAGGATTTCAAGGCTGATTCAAAACTCCCCTTGAAGCCGTAAAGATAATAGGTGAAGTAGGTGGTTGTACCGGTGCTAACCCTTATCCAGGGCTGTATCTCGATGTAGGAGTAGTGTGAATCAGGGTTATCAGGAGTATTCATCCAGATATGGGTGAGGAAAGAGGTTTTCGCATCGTAAGCCATTATGAGCCCAAGCTTCTCCTGCTCGTCGTAGCATGCGACCCAGTCCTCCGTTAGGAAAAGCCTTTTACCGTAAAGCCTACCCCTGTATCTTTCCTTAAGGATACCGTTATCTGAAGGATAGTAGATAACGTGGCTAGCGTCAACATTGTTCCCAAGCCTGATCAAAGGATTAATGCCAATCACGTTTAACTCAGGGTTAACAAAATCCGCCTCATACCTGACCTCTAGAAGCGGAGAGCCTCCGAAAAGCTTGAAAGTCTTTTTTAAGACATTCCCATTCATGTTGGCCTCCGCAGAAACTGCAGCACTATTACCCTCCTTCTTCAGCATCATGATCTTGAAATTCTCATGGCCCTCCACCGTCGGCTGCTGTATGAATTCCTCCAATCCTCCGAACGGGTAAAACCTCCGCTTCCTACCTGAAACCCTCCAGTCGTCAGGCTTCTTAGGGTAGAGTTTGAAAAACAGGTCCGCCTCCAGGTTTTTAAGCCTGTATTGCAGCAGCCTTCCCCCGGGAGAAACAACCTTAGCCACTACAAACTCGTTTTCAAGCACGGCTTCCTCCAGACCATCCTCATCGTAGTCCCCGATCGAGGCTAAAGCCCTTCCTTCAAAGTCACGAACCAGCAGCCTGCAAGTCGCTCTTCCCGAGGAGAATGACACGTTCAAAAAATACTCTCCGGTTTTCAGCGTCACGGGAATAATAGTTTTATGCGGCCTGTGTAGAGAAGCCTCGATCTTCTTAGTCTCCTCGAAAAACCTGCCCCCCTTGGAGGAGACGGTGACCTTTAAGTCAACAGTCTCCACACCGGTGTTGTTCCACATGGTTACTGGTATGTCAAGCTGGCCCTCTGAAACTAGAAGAGGAAAAGTGGAGACCATGGGCGGTACTTCGACGTAGCACAGGTCCCTCCAACAATTGTCTTTAGAGGAGAACTCGACCATCAGTAGACCATAAGACCCGCTTAACTCTTCAGATACAGACGCTTCAAGGGAAACATCCTTCTTCTCACCGCCATCAAAATGCAGCGGCAGCCCGCTTGGCAAATTCACCACTATGCCTGGGCTAGCCTTAATTCGAAGAACACCGTCTAAAGGCTCGTTAAGCCTGTTCTCCATCGAAATCCTAAGGTGTGGCCCATCCATCTTAGAGTATAGTGAGAAATATGTTCCGAAAGCCTTACGGAGATACTCCTTGTCAGCCAGAAGTATTCTCACCAGGTTTACAAGAGTCGACGGCCCCACTATTTCTCCGTCTTCAAACACCCCAACAGCCTTCCGTGACAAGATTGCCTTCAAAATTCTCTCCCTCGGAGACGATCCGGAGTTCTCTTTATCGACGAGCAGCCAGAGGGAAGGAGGCAGCTCACCCCATTCCACGTGGTAAGGCATTATTAAGAAAGGCTTTTCAAACTCCTCAATTAACTCGCTGTTGCCCTCGTGAAACACATACCCATCCAAACTATCCTTCAAAACATCCATGTCTGAATCCAGAATACTGTTGAATACTCCGAAGAGCATTCCTCCAGGCCTCTTCATCCTGCAGGCGTCCGCTGCCCCCGAAGCCTGCGGATCAGGATACTCGCCCCAATTGACCATGAGGCACTTGCCATCGCCCGTGAACTGCCCCGAGAAAACTGTGAAATCAAGGCTGAGTCCTCCTAGCTTCGGCATCAACTCCATGACCGTCAAGTCCTCACCCGGGCCCACGAGAAACATCCATTTGCAATTCAGCCTAAGCGCATCCGATAGTATTTTCCCGGGATGCCTGGGTAGAGGCGTCACCATATACCTGCCGCTTGCACAATAGGGCCAGCCTTTCCAGATTTCATGGGTTTTCAATATTTTCTTCTCTTGGTTAAGCAGCTCCAGTAATCTTTGGGATTCCGAAAGATCCCTGGTGACAATAAACACGGTGGTTCTTTGATCATCACGCTGTTGGAGATAAAGGAGAAAAACATCCTTATCCCGGTGCTCCTCCGGAACTTCTTGTTTAAGCGTTGGCAGTATCTGAGCATTTAAGTCTATGAGTACAATCAGGTTAGATTGAGCTGAATCAAGTTCCCCAGGAGGCGGGTTGGAGACAACTTTGAAATCATTCAGTTTCAGAAACTTCTCGAAAAACCCCTCCTTCATCCAGAATCTTCCGAAACCCCTTAGATGACTATTTTTAATCTCAATGTTTTTCACCTTTGTATTTACGTCTTCAAAACAAAAATCTATCCCTAAATATGAGGCTGCGAACCATGTTTTCCTCACCCATTCGCGCGAGTATCCTTCAAACCTGTCTTCAAAGAGTGAAAAATCGCGTGAACAGGTTTCAGACGCGTTTCCGAACATTTAAAATACTGCGTGCTTAAAGAGATATAAAGTTTAAAGAAGTCGAAGTCTTTCGCTCAAACACTTATTTGGAAACCATGTTTTTCCAGGATTGTCTGCAATCAGTTCAGTGTTTCGACACGGCGTGCCGCGCTTGATAAATAGGCGAAACATTCTTGTGCTGAATGTTCCTAGTACTAATGTATACATTTGGGCAAAAACGTTTAAGAACTCTCCCCATAGGCCGCTTGAAAAGGTGAAGGAGCGCCGGAGCGATGGTGGAGAGGAAGCCTAAGGTTCTTGTGCTAGACAGTTTCGACGCGGAGTTTTTCGAAAGACTTAGGGAATACTGTGAAATTCTAGATGAAAACAGTATGGAGGAGGCTGAGATCCTTATAGTGAGGAGCAACACGGTGGTGGACAGAGGCTTCGTCTCAAAGCTTCCAAATCTTAAGCTGGTGGTATCCGCAACCCACGGGGAGGACCATATTGATAAGCAGGCTCTGGCGGAGCGTGGAATACCGTACCGGACTGCTCCTGTTCAAAGCTATGATGTTGCGCAGAGCGTGATGGCGTATGTTTTCGCATTCGCCACCAACATGGTTAGAGCGGACAGGTCTATGAAGAAAAGCGAGTGGAGGAAAAAGGAATTCGTAGGGTTCAGGGTGGAGGGTAAAACACTCGGAATAATAGGCTACGGGCGCATAGGGAGGGAGGTTGCGAGACAGGCTTTAGCGAACGGCCTAAAAGTAATCGTCTATGAGAAGGATGCTAAGGCCCAGCTTGAGAACAAGCTGCCCGTGAGGTTTGCCGAAACCCTAGGGGAGCTTCTTTCAAACTCCGACATAATCACGATACATGTCCCCCTAACGGAGGAGACTAGGGGGATGATAGGTGAAAGCGAGCTGGCGATTATTAAAGATGGCGCCTACTTGATAAACACTGCTAGGGGAGGGATTGTAGATGAGGAGGCGTTGTTAAAAGCATTGGAATCCGACAGGCTTGCGGGTGTGGCTCTGGACGTTTTCCACCATCAGCCGCCTTTAGGTTACAACTCATCCGGGAAGCTTGCACAACATGAGAAAGTAGTTGCTTCCCCCCACAGTATCGCTCAAACCAGGGAAGCCTTAAGGCAGAAGGGTGAAAGCGTGCTTGAAATCATTAAGAGGCATGTGCAAAACCGGTTCTAGCTTTTTAAACAAGTGGGAGGCTGGCTAATAGTGTCAATCTGTCGGAAGACCGTAGAGTCCTCTATATTTCTCCACACTATCCTTTCCAAAGCCCCAGCAGTAATCCGATGAGAAACGTCGCCGAGGAGTATGGAAGCACGTTCTGAAGGCTGCCGCCCAGGTCGATTAACTTGGGAAGAAACTCCATAGACCTTTCGAAAATGTCTTGAAAAGTCAGGCTCACGTAACCCGTGGCTACGAGAATTATGACCAGTATTGCTAGGGCCAGTACCAGCGTTATTGCGCGCTTAATTATGAGGCCTACTAGAAGCCCTATGATGAACGGTACAACCACCGGAATAATCCAGGCGAACTCAGGAGGTATAGTCACGCTGGGACCAAGAGGCAAAGCCTATTTAAAAAGTTAACGCTGCACCTGTTCCCAAACACAGCCTGAACATTCTAGCAGCTTCTCGCCTGCTCCCCGTTTGTTATACTTCCACCTTTGGGCGGATGAGACACGTAGGTTCCCCATCAGCCTCCTGCTTCGAATCACACGGAGGCGGGTAGAAGGAATTTGTACAAGGGTCCTTTAAGCATTATGTTCTCCAAAATCTCCGAGCGGCTTGCTTTAAGCATAATGGGTTTCACGCAGCCGCCGAAGCCGAGCAGCCCCCCAGAGTATACGACGCACCCCTTCACGCCTCTTATTGAAAGAGCAAGCCTGACAGCCTCCTCCAGGGATTCTCTGCTTCCCGATTTCACGGTGTTTCCCACGCGGGTTGAGACAGAATCTGCCAGCGCAGCATCCTCAGCTATAACCACCGCAGCGTCAGCGTCCCCGAATGAGAGAGCATGGCTCACGCTGCTGGAGCTTGTGGATATTCCGACCCTGTCTTGAGAACCGTCGAGAATAAGCCCTAGGTTAAGATCTTTCCCAGTGTAGACCCCTACTATGGCTTCCCTGCCAGTCCTCATTGAAACCTCTCCTCCGTTTTCAACTATCGCAATCCTCGCACCGGCTTTAAGCATGGCGTCCAGAGCCCTGTCTGCCAAGGCGCCTGGAAGCGCAGCCATAGGTCCAACGCCTGCTTTAATAGAGGCGTCGACCGCTGCCATTATTACTCTAGGGGTTTCTCCACTGGGCTTAATGGGCTCAAGGCTGTAGAGGAACTCCGGATGCTTTTCAACATAAGACTGCACAGTTTCCCTAGCCTCTATGAATCCGCGTAGACCCATGCTTATCAGAGAGTTTTCCTCTGACGCTATTATAAGATCAGCCTCCCTGTATCTCGTCCTCATGTAGAACAGGCCGTTCCTATATGTGAGGAATGCTTGAGTACTCACTTGTACAGGATCACTGCTCCAACGGGACACGCTTTCAAACAGTTTCCGCAAAGCACGCACCTTTCTTCGTTCAGAACAAGGGTTCCCTCCCCGCTTAGCGTTAAAGCATCCGTTGGGCAAATGCTGGTGCAGGCTCCACACTCAATACACTTGTTCCTGTCGATCTCAACATAGCGGGGTATCTCCTTAATCTGGACACCGTTTGACTCTAATATTTCAACGACCTTCGCAACAGTTTTCTCGTCAGCATCCAGCTCTATCGTCATGATTCCTTCGGAAGCCGTTAGCCTTGCGTTCAGAATGTTAATAGGTACTCCTGACTCCAGTATTGCTCTAGAAAGTATGGGCTTGTTCACGTGGGCGGGAGAATACTTCAGTTCAAGCTTGACCTTCAACCACAACACCTCCTTCAGGAGCCTTTAGAAGCCTGGAGAGATCCGCGGTTGTAATAAGCCCCAGCAAATGATTACCGTCATCCACCACCGGCAACCCAGTTATATCATGCTGCTCCATCCTCTTCGCCACCATGTCAATAGTCTCATGAGGCTTTGCGACGATAACGCTCCTAGTCATGATCGTCTCAAGTTTCTCAGCGTTGGCGGCGACAGCCTTAGCAATGTCCCACGTAGTCACTATGCCTATAAGCCTATTCTCCTCATCCACTACTGGAACATGGTCAACATTCCATCTGACCATCATCGCTGAAACCTCTCTAATGGAATCCGTAAGCATCGCAGTCGGTATCTTAATCCTCATCAGCTCAGCAACCTTCGGCTCGTGCTTCCTAAGAGGCATTGTTTTCTGCACGCTATCCCTGCTTAACGGGGCAACCGGCCTCGTCAGCAGGAAGCCTCCCTCCATAATCCATTTCTTAAGGGTCTCTGCAACCTCCCTGGCCTTTCTAATGCTCGACATGCTTCCCGCTTTCACGGTCCTACCGTTAATCTCCACCCTGCCGTGCTTAAGCTCACGGTAGCTAACCCTCCTTAAAACCGGCCTCTTGACAGAGGGCACGCTGTAATCCAGGATCTCCGTGAAAATCTGTTCGTCGGAGGCTGCAGCGTTCTCAGCCACATTCATGTTAACCAAGGGTATAGGTATCCCAATGCCAACATACAGGGTCGCACCATACTTATAGATCGTCGCCCCCTTAAGGAAGCTAGGGCTCATCCTTTTCAAATCGCCCGCGACCATTATAGTCGACAAGTATTTAGAAGGGTAGTGCTGGGTTCCCTCGCCTATAACATACCCCACTCCCCCGCCGAGGAATATTCTCGTCCCAATGCCTATTGTCTCCAGATCCCTGTCCTTGTACAATGGGCTCAGCTCCCCCGAGCCAGAGAATCCCACGTTACCATAGTCGGGCAGCAGTGTCCCAAGATAAGTGTAGAGAGTCCTATCGCTGGAGTTGGTTGCGGCAAAATACCTCTGGTAAGCATTTCGCGGATTCACTAGAACCGCTTGATTCAAATCATCTATCCTTATTATCGTCTCAACGTGTTTCCTAGGGTAGCAGTCAGTCCCATAGCCCTCCCCCCTTAAAATCAGCTCCTTTCCACTCACCAACTCCTCTATCACGTGGCCACCGCCGTACTCAATACCCTTAGTCTCACTGTGGGCTGTGGCACCGATATACCCGTCTACCGCCGCTAAACCCTTGTAAACTGGAACATCATTCAACCAGGCTTTCGTCATCTTTATAGGTGGATCAGCATGCCCGAAATTCAGGAAAGCGCCGGAGCTACACATGGCTCCGAATGTTCCCGTCGTGACAACATCGACTTCTCTCGCAGCCCTCTCTAGACCGGAACTCTCCGCAAGCTTCACGAATTCCTCTGCGGTTAAAACAGTGACATCACCCCGGGATATTTTCTCGTTTATCTGACCTATTGTTCTCAATGACTCATCCATCCCTTTTAAATCACCTTGAGTCGCCGGAAATAGTTGAATCATAAAAACCTTTTTGATGAAGGTGTTAAACCAACGGCCTCTAATTACTCACGGTAATAGTCTTCTATGAATCACCCGGACAATATTGCCCATCCGGTTTTCAGCGCGTCAAGACTCCACCGGGCTCCATAACGCTTCCGCCTCAATAGCGAGAGACAATAGTCCTAGACGCGTGTTTCTATCAAGCTTCGTTAAATCAGCAACGTAGATTCCGCTGAAAGTTAAGATGGACAGCCTGTTCCCCTGAACAATAATATTGCTGGGCAAAACCGTCTCCCTCCGAATCCCCCCATTTTCATCCTCGAAAACAACAATAACGCTAGCACTCCTCCTTCTGCCGCCCACGGGCAGGATTTCAACAATCCTTTTTATCCGTGCAACATTATACTCTCTCGTAACGTAGCTGGAAATCGCATCCCTGCTCTCCGCATCCAGCTTCCTGTAGTCCTCTATTATGCCGATCTCATCCCCATTCTCATCGTACAATATAACCATGCTAGGATAGGAAACCGGGAAGGGCAGCCTCACAGTAATGTTGCGTAAAGCATAGCCCTCCCTGGTTGAAACCTTAAGAGAACGGTTTTCGCAGCTTATCTTCACGCCGCCCGGGTCTATTAAAGCCACGTTGCCAGTGTCTCCCGGGAAGGGTCTTTCCCGGAGGAGACCGTTAAACTCGTTCATGATCATCCCGTCGTAAACCTCCA